>DATGII010000125.1:0-62640 GCA_035295805.1 Bryobacteraceae bacterium
TTACGTCTTCGTGAACACGCGCAATGTCGCCGGCATGGGCCGCCTCGACAAAAGCAGGGAGGGCGACCAGGTCGCTTATCGCCGCTTCAGTCCTCTCGGCCCGGGCACCGTAAACGCGCGCTTTTGGGATCCCGCCAAACAGCTTCCCTGCCAGCAGCCTCCATGGGCCGAGTTGATGGCCGTCAACGCCTCTACCGGCGACATCGCCTGGCGCATTCCCCTCGGCATCAATGATGAACTCGAAGCCAAGGGTATTCACAACACGGGCGCCTTCGGCCAGGGCGGCCCCATCGCCACCGCCGGCGGCCTGCTGTTCATCGCCGGCACCAACGACAAACGTTTTCGCGCCTTCGATTCCAAATCCGGCAAGCTGATCTGGGAAACCCGGCTCGACGCCGAAGGCCATACCAGCCCCATGACCTACCTCGGCCGCAACGGCAAGCAGTACGTCGTCATCGTCAGTTCCGGCATCAACGCGTTCGCGCTGGAGTAAGCCCGGACAAACCTCTGACCTTCTGCGCGCATTTCAAATGTGCGAATTAGAACAAGCGTGCGCTCTCCGCGCCGCCGCCGAATTGAAATTCCCTTGCCCTCCGCGCGGAATTAATAGATAATCAGGTCTGAATAGAAATAAAGATCCGTAAAACAAAGGAATCCCATGAGTCCGAAATTGAACATTGACATGAAACCGCTCACCCTCCCGGCTCTGGCGTGGGTGACAGGCACGGTTCACGAGATTTTGGTTCAGCCCGGCGAACAGTTCTTTGTGTTCGCGATCAGGCCCGTCAATGGTCCCACCGTATTGGTTCGCATCGCCGATGCGCACACCGGCGCCCCGATTACGAACGTCACCACCGATACCTTGGTTTACGACACGCTGAAAGAAGCGTATTTCCGGAAGCTTACGGTACAGGTAGCCTATCGCGATTTCGGCCCCGATCCGCAAAGCGGCATCAACAAACTCTGCATTGACCGCGTCATTTTGACGCAATAGCTGCCCGCGCCTTTGGTCTCGGGCTTCAACCCGTTGCCCGGTCCAGATCCATCTCCATATAAACGTTCGCCCGGGCGTAGGGCGAGGGTATGACGCGCGCCGGCGGAATGTGCCGGAACCCCACAGACTCGTACAGACCGATCGCCGGCGTCAGCTTTCGGTTCGTTTCCAAATAGAGGCGCGTCGCGCCTCCGGCTCGCGCTTCCGCAATCACCTTTTCCAACAGTTTCCGCCCGATGCCCGCGCCGCGATGCGCCGCCGTCACCGCCATCTTCGCTACTTCGAATTCGCCCGGGCCCATAGGCAGCAGCGCGCAGCAGCCCACAATGCGCCCTCGCCGAACGGCAAAGAAGATTCGCCCGCCCCGATCCACAATCGTGCCTCGCGGATCCGCCAGAGCCTCCTCGTCCTTTGATTCCAGCGCGAACTCGCGGATAATCCATTCCTCGTTCAGACGCCGGAAGTCTCCTTCGTCCCCTCGCGCGAATTCCCGGATCGTCAATTCGGATTCAGCGGCCGTCGTCGTATCCCCTTTCCGCACCATACAGCGGAAACGGCCGATCTGCGCCATCGGATCCGACCTTACGGTAAGCTCAATCCGCGATGCGCGGAACACCACCTAAGGCCGGGGCGCCGCGTCCAGCGGATTCAGTCCTCTTTTATAGCCCGGGTCCATCGCCGCGAAATCCGTCCGGTAGCTCACGGAGTTCGCCGTCGGATAGTTGGTCGGTACTTTCTGTGTCACTTTGCCGGTCGCGGCCCATTCCGTCCCGCGCTCGAAGGTCACGACGAAATCCACTGAGCTGAGCGCGTTGATGTCGTGCCCCATCGTGGTGTGGAACACCCGTCCCCGGCCGTAGCCGATCGCCATGAGGACCGGTTCATCATGCCCGGAACCGTTGTTGGCAGGATCCGAATACGCGGTCGCGAGCACCGTCACGTTCTTCCCGGGGCCGCGCAAGTGCGCGTACAACTCGTCTCCCTGATGCATCCAGACCTTGGGCAGTCCCTCCGTAATCGGGTGACTCGCCCGCACCTCCACCTGATACGGCCTGCGCAAGCCGTGACTGCCCGCCGCGCCCGCGGAATCGTCCGCCGTCAGCTTGCCGTCCTTGTAATACCAATACGGCCCCTGCTGCTCCGTCCGCCCGCGCCAGCCTCCCATCCCGATCATCTCGTTGAATGCCGCCCAATTCGGAAATGCATTATCGGCGGCGTGCACGCTGACCAACCCTCCCCCTTCTCGAACGTATTGCTCAAACGATGTCTTCAAATCGGCGGGCCATCGCTCGTCCGGCGCATCGTAGTTCCATACCACCACAGCATATTTGCGGAAATCCGGCCGGAACGCGTGGAGATCACCGCCCGCGGGAGGCGCGGTCACGACATTCACCTCGAACAGCCCCGTCTCTTCGAGCTGCTTCTTCAGCACCGGAGTGATGAGAGCCCATTTGTGATACGAGCCCGCGCTTTCGCCGTCGAGCAGCATTACCTTGATTGGTTCGGCCGCCGGCGCGACGCAAGCTGCGGCCAGAACGGCGGCCGCCAACCACGATGCTTTGGTCATAACCCCTCGTTTCTCACCCTACGGCAGAGCGAAGGCATATAGCGAATTCCCGCCGCCTACGATCAGATACTGTTTCCCATCGAGTTCATAACTGACCGGCGCGTTCTGCATCCTGCCGATATTGGCGTGCCACAGCGTGGACCCATCGCTGGTCCGCAGCGCAATGACGCTGCTCCGATTGTCGCCGCTGATCGTCAGGCCCGAGTCCGTGGTCAGCACGCCGGCGGTCCCGGGCCCCTCGCCGATCGCATGATCCCACGCCACCTTTCCCGTTCGGTAATCGATCGCCCGCAAGAACGATCTTCCGGCGACATTGTAGTCCGCTCCTGCCCAGCCGTACGCTCCATGCGCGTTTTTGAAAAAGTAAATCCCGTAACCGTCCTGCGCGCTCACGATCAGCAATCCGGTTTTCCGATCGAAGCTCGGCGGCCGGAAATTGGTTGCCCCCGCTTCGTTCGGCGCCACCAGGACGCCGTCTTGTGTCGGCTCCTTGGCCGGGTCCGCGATCGGCCGCCCCGCCCCGTCGATCCCTTTCGCCCAGTTCACCGTCGCGAACGGAGCGGTCAGCAGGCTCTTGCCGTTGGTGCGGTCGAGCACAAAAAAGTAACCATTGCGCGATGCCTGCATCACCAGCTTGCGCCGCTGCCCTTCGAATTCCGCGTCCACCAGCACCGGAACTTCATTCGCGTCCCAATCATGCGTGTCGTGCGGCGACACCTGGAAGCCCCATTTCAGTTTTCCCGTGTCCGGATCCAGCGCCACGATGCTGCACGTCCAGCGATTGTCCCCGGGCCGCACCCGGCCGTTCAACACCGGTGTGGGATTCCCTGTGCCGACGAACACCAGGTTCAATTCCGGATCGTACGTGCCCGTGGTCCACATCTGCCCGCCGGTGGCTCCGCCGCTTTCGGACTCATTCGAGCCCGTCGGAGGCGTGCTGTAGAAAATCCACTGCGTCTTCCCGGTCTCGGCATCGATGGATTTCAGCTGGCCCGGCACGTTATCAAAATCCCCCGAGACTCCCACCAGCACGTGATTCCCCACCACCAGCGGGGCATTGCTGGACCAGTACCCTTTCTTGGAATCCGCAATCGTCACGTCCCACTTAACCTTGCCGTCCTTTGCGCGGAACGCGATCAGATGGCAATCCGGCGTGGTGAGATACACCGTATCCTTGTAAATGGCCGCCCCGCGATGTCCGATATGGAATGCATCGTTGCGCGGATGCTGATAGTGCCACCGCTGTTTCCCGGTCCGCGCGTCAAGCGCCCAGAGATTATCGGGCGTCGTGATAAAAAGCGCGCCGCCCGCCACGATCGGCGACGCCTTGATCGCCGGATTCTGCCCCGTCTCGAAACGCCAGACCTGTTCCAGGTGTCCGATGTTCTCCGGCGTGAGCTGCATCAGCCGGCTGTGCCGCTGGCCGTTGTACTCGCCGTGGTAGGTGAGCCACGCATCCGCCGGCGGATCCGCCAGCCTCTTGGGATCGGCGCTTTGCGCGCACGCTAAGGCGCCGCTCATCGCAAAGATAAACCAGACGTATTCGTGCTGTTTCACTTCAATGTATCCAGGTACGCGTAAACATTATGCATCGTGGCGTCGGTGTATTTTCCGAGTTGCGCGAAGTGGGCCGACATCGGGTCGTCAATCTTTACCTTTACGGCGTCTCGTTGGTACGTCTGCCGCGCCCCCAAGGGATCCAGCACGGTCACCGTGAATTCATCATCGACGACTAGCGGCGCCGCCGCCGTCTGCCCGGAAGGCAGCGTGAAGATTGCCTTCGGCGGCGCCGGAGCCGGGCGGCCGCTCGGGTACAGCATGCGTTGCAGCAGCGCCAGTCCCCGGTATCGGCTGGCCACGCCGGCCAGGTCGCCGGACGCGGAGTGGCACTGGGAGCAGCCTCCAGCCCCGTTGAAATACGCGCGCCCATCGGCCGCATTTCCCGTCGCCAGGTCCTCCGGTTCCACCGTCCGCCGCCCCCCGCCCAGCGTCGCGAACTGGTCCATCTGGTTATGAACGTACGCAACCATCGCGTTCAGATCCGCGTCGTCTAATTTGAACGCGGGCATTCCGCTATCCGGCCGTCCCGCCCGAACCAGCGGTCCGATCTTGTCTCCGCGCACATCGCTCGCAACTAGTTCCGAACGAGTCAGGTCGGGCCCCGACTCCCCCCCGGCCGCATCGCGCCCGTGGCAGAAGCCGCACTGGGCGGCGAATCGTTGTGCGCCGGCCTGCACCTGCTCCGCCGGATAATTTTGCGGAGTGGTCGCTTTCGGTCGCGGCATCGCAGCCGGGCTCTGGCTGGAATCGCGCGCGCCCCCACTCGGGCTCTGCGCCGGCATCCAACTCGCGCCGAGCAGGGCCGCGCTCACAATCGAGATCGCTTTCATAGGCTGGCAGAGACTATCGTATCCAAAACTCGCCGGGACCGGTCCCCCGCGCCGTTATTTCTCTTGCGCTGGGAACTTCAGCAGAACGTACGTAATGTGTTTGCCCGCCGGCACGCGGAAGCTGTGCGGCATGCCAGCCGGAATGTGTACGATATCGCCCGCCCCCAGCGGATGCACCTCGCCGCCGGCGAGCCCGGTCCCCAGATATTCACCACTCTCCGCGCTGCCCTTCTTCCCGCTCATCGTCCCGCCCACCATCAGCGCGCCTTCGCCGCTGTGGACCATGACGACATCGACGATTTTGTCGTGCTCTTCCGGAAGCCCGTCAGCGTCGCGATACAGCAGCCGGAACCGATGGTCGCCATAGTCGGCCAGCGTTTCGCGCGAGGAATGGTCTGGCGCTACGTGCATCTTGAGCTTCGCTTCGTGTTGTGCGACCACCGCGGAAGTCCAGAGGCCGAAGGTCGATTCGTTGGCCGCGAACGAAGGTGCAATCAACAGCAACAGCAGGCACGCGCGCATCATGGCGCCATCCTATCACGCCCCCGCGCGCTTGAATGGAGTAACATCGTTCCATCTCCTGTGAAGGTGTTTCATGAATCCTTGGCGCTCTTGTTCGCTGATCCTGCTCCTCGCCGGCGTTGCGGCCGCTCAAACCGCCAATCCCCTCGACCCCGTCTCGCTCGCGAAACTGAAGCGCGAGGCGTTCGAAAACTCCCAGGCCGCGCTCGTCTTCGAAATGCTGACCTCGACAATTGGGCCGCGCCTCACGGCTTCCCCCGCCCACAAACGCGCCGCCGAGTTCGCGCGCGACCGCCTCGCGGCCTATGGGCTCCGCAACGCGCGCCTCGAGCCCTGGAAATTCGGCCG
This sequence comes from Bryobacteraceae bacterium, assembly GCA_035295805.1. Lineage (GTDB taxonomy): Bacteria > Acidobacteriota > Terriglobia > Bryobacterales > Bryobacteraceae > PSRJ01. Next base: position 5,822 of record DATGII010000125.1, read on the forward strand.
CGGTTGGAGTCTCGAAAAGCTCACGGTTGAAATGATCGAGCCGCGCTACTTTCCCCTGCTGGGTTATGCCGACGGTTGGTCGGCGTCAACCCCGGCTGCAATCGTCGGCTCCCCGCTGCTCGTTGCCGGAAAGACGCCCGAGGAGATCGCCGCTCTCGGTGCGAAGCTGCGCGGCGCCATTGTTCTCACCCAGCCCCTGCTGACCGATTTCATCCGTAAGGACCGCCCCCAGCCCAGCGATCCCGCATACGTTCCCGAATCCGCCGCGTACGCGACTAATTCCACGATCCGCCCCCTCAACGCCCCGCCTGCTGCGCCCAACCCAGCCCAGCGGCTGGCCCGCTCTCTCAGCACAGCCGGCGCCGCTGTCCTGCTCAAGCCCAGCCGCGGCGAAGATGGCACCGTTTTCGTGACCGGACGCGATGAGGGCCCGGGCTCCGCCCCGTCGCTGACCCTCAGCGCGGAGCATTACAACATGATCCTGCGCATGCTGGAACAAAACGTCCCGGTGAAGCTTCGCATTGATGTTCAGACGAAATTCTACGACGCTGATCAGGGCAACGCCTACAATGTTCTCGCCGAACTGCCGGGCAGCGATCCCGCGCTCCGCGACGAAATCGTCATGATTGGCGCGCACCTCGATTCGTGGCACACCGGAACCGGCGCCACCGACAACGCCGATGGAGTCACCACCGTCATGGAGGCCATGCGTATTTTGAAGGCGTCCGGCCTGCAGCCCCGGCGCACCATCCGGGTCGCCTTGTGGGGCGGTGAGGAGCAGGGTCTGCTCGGTTCCCGCGCCTGGGTCTCGGAGCATCTGGCCGGTGACAAGAACCGGGCCGCCCGCGACCTCATGGATGTCTACTTCAATATCGATAACGGCACCGGCTCTATCTACGGGTGGTATGCGCAAAACGATCCGGCCGCCAGGCAGATCTTTGATGCGTGGCTCGAGCCGCTAAAGGAATCCGGCGCGCGCCGCAACACGCTCGAATCCGTCGGCAGCACCGATCATCTGAGCTTCATCGCCGCCGGCGTTCCGGGATTCAATCCCATCCAGGACTATCTCAACTACGACGTCCGGACCCACCACACCAACATGGACACAGCCGACCGTGTGAATGTCGCCGACCTGCGCCAGGCCGCCCTGGTAATGGCCGCCTTCGCCTATGATGCTGCGGTAGCGGATCAGAAACTGCCGCGCCCCGCGGCCCGATAAGTCCCGCACGGTGCGCCGTCACTGCCTCTAGGCACGCGGCTTGACTCCATTGGCTTTGATGATTCGCGCACGCCAGGCGTTAATCCAGTCCTGAATCAGCCGCAACTCCGCCCGGCTCAGCCCTTCGGTCGAGAAATCGATTTCGAGCATCCCTTCTTCCCACGGCGCGCCGGAATGCAGCAGCGCCTTTCCTCTGGTGTCTATCCTCTTTAAAACAGACTTGATCCCCTGGCTCAATCCCGGGCCCCTGTGGTCTGGTGTTCGGCTCGCTAGCAATTGGCTTCCTGAACCGACCATTATCCTGGTTGGAAGATGAACAGACGATGAACTCTGAAACATTCTGCTTGCGGCCGGTTCCCGTGGTCCCGGCTATACCACTGCTCTCCGGGACTTGAGGGCCGTCTGAAGATTGCCTTGCAGTTCCGTCACGAACCCGAGAAACAGATCGTGCTGCTGCCGGATTTTTCCTGCCAGATCCCGAAGCTGCGTCAGGGAATAGTCTTGCGTTTGAAATCCGAGCCGATCCCCGTCCGGCCTCAGCTCCACTTCCAGCGCGATCCGCTCAATCAGGCCTCGGCTGATCTTTTCCGGCCGGAACGCCCACATATCGCGCAAAAAATTGGTTCTCTGCCGGCTAATCTCAAACGCACTCGGCAGCGCGGACCGGATTCGCTGCAACACGCTCCGGTTCACCACTTCATCGGGATCGAGTTCGCTGAGATAACGAAGCTTTCGCGCCAACGTCGAGTCGTCCAGGTTGCCGACCTCGGCTTCCGGCGCCACCAGGCTCGTGATCGTCATCGCGACGAAAAAATCCCAGCTCGCAAACAGGATCGAGATATGGCCAATGATCCGTTCGAAGTCTTCGTTGGTCGCCATCAAACGCCGCCTCGATCATGCTGCCGGCTCTCGCGAACCAGGGGCCTGGCTTCAGCCCGGGACTGATGCTACCTCCGTTCGACAGCCCGGGCAATCTACGCTTTGGTCAATCCGGGAATTGCCGGTGCTTACTCTCGATATCCAGGATCCTCCGCCGCTTTTAAGGGAACCATCATGCCGAAACTCAGAAGGACATTGTAGTGAGTAAAGGAGTAGGGAGAAGTCCCCTACAACCAACACCGCACCGGATTCGTCTAGAACTTAGGTCGAGCGGCGGATACCGCTGCTGACACGGAGGAAAAACTTGAGACGCAGAACATCATTTGCAGGTGGAGTTCTTTTCGCGGCACTCTCTGGCGCCGTCTTCACAGCCGGAGCCCAGGAATCTCACACAGGCCTCGCCGGCGCCACCGCGGCCACCGTCGGACCGGTGAATGCGGCGATTACGGCGCTGAATTACGGGGAAAACGGCGCTAAAGTCGACGGTCTCCTGGTCGGCGCCAACGTGCTTCTGACATTCTCGAAGCCGGTGTGCGGCGGCATCGCCAGCCTGGGCAAAGTCAAAGACAACGTCACCTACAGCGGCGTCGCCCTGACATTCGCATCGGGCTTCCAGACCGTCCACGTCACCAGCTTTACCAACGGCTCGATCACCTATCCGCCGCCCGCTCCGCCCAAACCGGCGGCTTATCCGTCCACCACCGGAAACATCACGCAGCTCAACTATAGCGAAGTCGGAACCATCGACGGCTTTCTCTTCACCCCAACTTCGGGTCCGGAAGTATTTGTTCATATCGGAACCCCGGGCGCGGACCTGGCCAAGCTGCTCACGGTAGGACAGTCGCTTTCGGTCATCGGCACGCTCGAGCCGCCGGACCCCTGCGCCGTAGCCGGAACCATCTCCGAGGTAGATGCATCCTCGCTGACCATCAACTCAACCACGTTCCCCCTATCGAAAGGTATGGGGTTTGGCTTTGGCCGCTTCCGATAGGGTGTAGCCGGAGTCCATTCTGTCGCCGCTCCTCCGGGGCGCCGCTCGTTTCCTTGCGAGTCACCGCAAAACGGGCTGCGGCCGGAGGAGCGGCTTAACTCCCAGACCCGCCTCGCTTCCGATATGATCTTGGAATGTCGAGAAGCACGCTTCCCCGAAAAATTGGGCTCATGGCCGTGATGCTGGCTCTCGGAATTGCGATAGGACTCGCGATTTCCGGACGCTTCGCGCGCGTGGACGCAGCCAACGCCAAACCCGGCACGGGTTTTGCCGCAATCCCCGGGTCCCTCGGTTCTGAAGACCTCACCGGACCCTACGAAGTCGTGAAAAACTGGCCGCAGGACATCAGCACTCTACCCGGCAATGAGAAGTGGACCTACGGCGCCGGCGAGAGCGTTTTCGCCGAAAGCCCCAACCGCATCTATATGCTCTTTCGCGGCGAGCTGCCGAAGATGGCTCCTCCGAAAGCCGCTCTCCTTCCACAACTCGGGCCCAGCATCAGCTTTCCCGTCGCCGGCTTCTGGCGCGACGCCACCACCGCCTCTTTGCCCGGCACCGGCGGCACCGACAATGACATGAGCGAATGGCTCACCGCCTGGGAAGGCAAGTCGGCCAAGCTTGGCATCAAAGGCCCACCCTACCGCCAACTCGGCGTCGACGCCAAGTGGGAGAACTGCGTCGTCGTGGTCGATGGCAGCGGCAAGATCATCGAGACCTGGAAACAATGGGACAAGCTGTTCCGCCGCCCTCATTCCATCTACATCAGCCCCTACGATCCTGAAAAAAATGTGTGGATTGTCGATGACAACATGCAGGTCATCTACAAGTTCACTCACGACGGCAGCAAGCTGCTTCAGACCATCGGCACCCCGGAAGTCGCCGGCGCCGATGCCACGCACTTCAACCGCCCCACTTACATCGACTGGCTGCCCGATGGCACCTTCTTCGTCGCTGACGGCTACACCGGAACCCGCGTCGCCAAGTTCGATAAGAACGGCAAGTTCCTGATGGCTTGGGGCAAGCTCGGCGGCCCGCCCCGCGGCCCTGTCGATACACGCCCCGGCTATTTCAGCAACGTGCATGGCGTGGCCGTCGATCCCGCCACGCGCCACGTTTTCGTGAACGATCGCAACAACCACCGCATCCAGGTCTTCGATGAAAACGGCAAGTATCTCTACGAGTGGAAAATCGATGCCGACCCGTCCAGCCTGCACTTGCTGTACATCGGCTCCGGAAAGACCATCTGGACCTACGACCGCACCACTAACAAAATGGTCGAGTGGGATCTCCAAGGCCACCTTCTCTACACCTGGGGCAGCATGGGCGATTTCCCCGGCGGCCTCTGGGGCGTCCACGGCATGAGCGTCGATCAGCAAGGCAACCTCTACGTCGCCGAAGTCGACGCCGGGCGCGTACAAAAGTTCCGCCCGAAATCCGGCGCGAACCCCGATTTCCTTGTAGCCAAGCCGGTCTATTCCGCTTGGAAGTAACGCCGGTGATCGTGTCAACGGTGCAATCCGTTTACAATGGAGCTTTCCCACAAGGAGGAGCAGCATGGCTGAATACGCGCATCCGGAAGTCCTCGTCAGCACCGAGTGGGTCGCCGCCCACGCCAAGGATCCCAACGTCCGTATCGCCGAAGTCGACGTCGATACCAAGGCCTACGATGAAGGCCATGTCCCCGGCGCGATCGGCTGGGCCTGGAATACCCAACTGTGCGACACCGTGCGGCGCGACATCCTCTCCCAGCAGCAATTCGAAGAGCTGATGTCCGCTTCGGGCGTGAAGCCGGACACCACGCTCGTCATTTACGGCGACAACAACAACTGGTTCGCCGCCTGGGCGCTCTGGCAGGCCAAGATTTACGGACACGCCGATGTCCGTCTCATGAACGGCGGCCGCAAGAAATGGCTGGCCGAAGGCCGCGAACTCTCCACCGACAAACCCTCCCCGCCGCGAACCACCTATCACGCCAAACCGGCCGACCTTTCTTTGCGCGCCTTCCTGCCCAGCGTGCAGGAAGCCTCCGCCAAACGCACGGCGGCGTTGGTCGATGTGCGCAGCCCGCAGGAATTCACCGGCGAGATCCTGGCGCCTCCCGGATTGCCCGAAACCTGCCAGCGCGGCGGTCACGTTCCGGGCGCCCGCAGCATTCCCTGGGGCAAAGCCTGCAATGAGGACGGCACCTTCAAGTCAGCCGACGAGCTGCGCCAGCTTTACGGCAGCGAAGGCGTTGACGGCTCCAAGCCCGTGATCGCGTACTGCCGCATCGGCGAACGTTCCAGCCACACCTGGTTCGTGCTGAAATACCTGCTCGGCTTCAACAATGTCACCAATTACGATGGCTCCTGGACCGAGTGGGGCAACCTGGTCGGCGCGCCGGTCGAACGAGGCGCCGCCGCCGGCGCCGCAAGAGGCTAGTTATGAAAGCTGAAGAGTATCAGGAAAAAAAACTCAATGTAGCCGGATGGCCGGTCAACCTGACGACCTACCGGCTCGGCAACGAGTGGCATGCCAAAGCCGATAACGTTTCTCCCGGCGCCGCGCTCTGTCGCGTCACCGGAGCGACACGCGAAGAAGCCGAACAAAAAGCGCTGAAGCGCGCCGAAGAGCTTTTGGGCCGAACGCGGCGGCAAGCGGTGTAAGAAATTCGACGGTTTTCTTCACCGCACCGTCACCGCTCCCGTCGCCGCCATCTTCGCCGCATCCGCCGCCGGCATCTTCCACTCACGGTCAAACCGGCCTTCGGCTACGACGTGCGCCAGTGAGCCCTTGAAAAGGATGTAATCGCCGAACGTTCCGAGTTCCGCCGGCACCGGTGGCTCATAGCGATCCACCGGCCGTCCGGCTTCTCCCGCGCCCGTCCACCACGGCAGCCCCGAACTCACCAGCACATAGTGGCCGCCAACCGGCGCGACAAAAAGCAAACCGTAGTCCGCCGCGCCGGCAGCCAGCGCCAGCGGCAACCGGTCCGCATACCGCGCAATCACCGAATTCGTCTCCCGAGTCCCGAAAAGCACCAGGTTCTCGTTGAGATCCTGTGCCGTCACCGCGGTGTCGGGCTTGACTGCGAATTTGACCGCCGGATGTTCCCGCGGACTCGACCACGCAGCCGCACGCTCGGCAGCAGCGCGCCGGCTCTCCAGTTCATCCGCGCTATGCGCGTCCAATGTGCCGTACACGTAGAGATGGCGGCCTGCCACCGCTGCGGCGATCGGCCCTTCCGAGCCCGGCCCCTTCCCGCCGGCGCGGGCAGCACCCCGAACCCATTTGCCCGCCTCTTTGTGAAACGATGCGCCAGCAGCCGGCGGAACGCGCAACGGCGCGCCATCGATCGTCACCGCCGCCACGCGATGATCCAGCGATAAGGTGAAGCCGTCGAGGTTCCCGGTCTCGGCCCGCACCTCGTTGTTGCCAACCTGCCGCGCATCGATGGATGCCCTCAGTCCCGGTGTCAATCCATCGATACGCACCCAATAGGCAGAACCATACTGATAAGAGGTGGTCACTAGCCGCACGCGTTCGGGAAAACGGTTGCGTTGGAAGTGCGCGAACCATTCAAAGATGGCTCCGTCCCGATAGGCATAATCCCACGCGTTATGACGGCCGGTCGGGTACTCGAAATAATCGGCAGCCACTCCCAGATCGAGGAGCCGCCGCTGCCACAGCCGCACCGATTCGACCGGCACCAGCGGATCCAACTCTCCCTGAAACAGGCGAATGGGAACGTTAATCGCATTGGGAATCAGCGGCTCCAGCCCGGGCCCCGCCGCCGGGCACACCACCGCCACGGCCGCCCAGACATCCGGCTGCGTAAGCGCCAGCCGCAACGCCCCGCCTCCGCCCATCGAGGCGCCGGTCAAGTAAACCCTATCTTCATCCACGGGAAGCCGGCGCTTCAGATCCTCGAGCACGTCATACACGTCGCGTTCGGCAATGCCTTCGTAACCCATGGTGCCGCGCGCCAGCGGACACGCGACGATGAAATCCACGTCCCGCGCGCGAAAAAACCGCAGCGGCGCCAGGCTTCCATCCGCCAGCCGGTTGGCCTGCCCGAAGACCCGCATCAGGCAGATTTGCGGGCTGGAATCTTCCGCATGCAGACTGATCACCAGCGGATATTTGCGCGACGGATCGAGTTTGGGCGGAACATATAGCGCGTAGGATTGATTGGAATCATCCACCTGGGAAAGATACGTGATCACCTGAGGCCCGGCCGGCAGCGACTGCCCGAACGCCGCCGACGCGACGACGGCACCGATGATTCCGGCTACGATTCTCCACATCCCGGGGAAGTTCCCTGCCCTTGAGCGCACTCTAGCATAACCGCCGGTTCGGGAGTTCACCCGGTGTGAGTTCCAGCCCGCAGGTCTCAGTACGATTTTCGGTACCCGGCTGGTACATTCGGCACTCGTTCGGCGTGCCAAGCTGCGCTGAAATAAGGGCAGACAAGGAGATTTGCGATGACGACGATGCAGCCGATTCTTTACGCCATCTCGTTGTTCCTGGCCCTTGCTTCCCTGCTGCGCTGGAAGTATTTGCGCCAGGACACGCCGCACCGTGTGGGCCGCAGCCTGCGCGGCTATCTGACCCTGTCTTTGCCGGGACTGGAGGTCGCGTGATGGACCTCGCGGCTGCTCTGAACACACTTCTTCCCCTCGCGTTCCTACTGACCTTGTCTACGCTGCTGGTCTGGTATCACGAGCAGCAGGATTGAAATTCGCGGCCGCTCAGAGCTCTTTGCGGCGTAGTAATTCCTGCTCGGCGCGGAACCAGTCCTCCCAGGGGGATCCACCCTTGCCGCCGCGCGCTTCCCAATAGGTGTACGCGAGCCTGGCGATCGCCTCTTGAGTGGGGGCGCTCATCTCGTCGTCCGGTTCGATGATGCTCGCCCGGGCGCGACCAATCTTGTCTTCGAGAGCCTTGGCCGGCTTCATGACACCACCTCCACCCACATTGTAGACCCATGCGCACCCGCGTGCCTCTCTTAGAGATTAGACTGTTCATTGATGCACATCGCCTTTATCGGATTGGGAAAGATGGGCGCCGGAATGGCGCGAAATTTGCTGCGGGCCGGGCACCGGCTGGCGGTCTATAACCGTTCTCGCGAGAAGGCCGAAGCCTTGGCGGCGGAAGGCGCGCGTGTGTGCCTGTCGGCTTCGCAGGCTGTACTGGGCTGCGAAGCGGTTTTTACCATGCTCGCCGATGATCACGCCGTGGAAGCAGTGGTTTTCGGCGAGGACGGCATCATCACGGCTCTCGGGCGCGGCTCGGTGCATATTGCATCGACCACCATGAGCATGGTGCTGGCGCGGCGCCTGGCCGAGGAGCATTCCCGCCGCGGCCAGCAGTTTGTGAGTGCGCCGGTTTTCGGCCGGCCTGACGCCGCCGAAGCCAGGAAACTGGTGGTGGTGGCGGCGGGCAGCGACGAAGCAGTCTCCCGCTGCCGGCCCCTGTTTGACGGCATCGGGCGCCAGACGTTCGTCGCCGGCAAAGAACCATGGCAGGCCAACGTCGCCAAACTCTGCGGCAATTTCATGATTGCCGGCATGATCGAAGCCTTTGGCGAAGCCAACGCCACGCTGCGCAAAGCGAATGTCGAGCCGCAACTTTTCCTGGAAGTGATGAACACGCTGATCGGCTCGCCTATCTATGCCAACTATGGCCGCATGATCGCGGAGGAACAATTCACACCTGCGGGTTTTGCTCTCTCGCTGGGACTTAAGGACGTCCGCCTGGTTCTGGCGGCGGCCGATCAGCTGGCTGCTCCCATGCCGCTCGCCAGCCTTGTGAAAGATCGTCTTCTGTCGGCGCTGGCAGCCGGGCAAGGGGATCTCGATTGGTCGAGCGTGGTGCGCGTCGCGGCGCGCAACGCGGGTTTATAACGGATTCTCCGGCCAGGCGTGCTTGGGATACCGCCGCGCCAGTTCGCGGCGCACCTGTGGATACAGGCGCTGCCAGAAACCGGCGAGATCGCTCGTCATCTGCACGGGACGCTGGTTCGGCGCCAGCAATCGAACCACCAGCGGCACGGCGCCGCGGGCGACGGCAGGTGTCTCGCGCATCCCGAAGAAATCCTGCAGCCGGGAAGCAATCCACGGCGGCTGATTCGGTTCATAGTGGACCGGCACCTGGCGGCCGCGCGGCAGCCGGATCCGTTCGGGCGCGATTTCGTCGAGCGCGCGCCGCGCCGCCGGCGGCAGGCGTTGTTCCAACGCCCGCAACAAGCCGCCATCGCGCGCCGCATCTTTCAGTTCGTTGAAACTCTTAAGGCCGGCCCCGAGCGCGGCCAGCGCCGCCTCAACATCCGACATTTCCAGCGCGGGAACGGGCCCATGCCGGGAGGCGAAGGCAGCGCGCGCGAGAAATGCCTCGATTTGCGCGGCATCGGCAAAGCGGGCGATGCCTGCTTCCAGAGCCTTCTGCGCCAGCAGCGCGGCCGCCGCTTCGGGCGCGGCTTCGGCGCGCCGCTCTTCGATGGCGATTTGATCGAACATGAGCAGATCAGCTGCTTCGACCCGCTCGGCGGCGCGATTCCAGTCGACCCGCTGCGTTTCGCGCACCCGGTCGGGAAAGAGATCGAGAAGCCATTCCGGCTCGATCGCGCTGGCTAACCGGACCAGCGGGGCTTTCTGATCGCGCCGGTCTTCGGCTTCCACGGCCACCAGAAACTCCGCATCGGCGACGGTGCTGAAGGGGGCCAGCTGCGCGGGACCGCCGCCGGCCAGCTGCAATTCAGCGCCTTGCCTCCGGCGCGCGACACGATCGGGAAACGCTGCGAGCACGGCGATACGCAGCGCTTCTTCGTCACGGGCTTTTTGTCGCGGCGGATTCACCATACGCCGAACCTGCCGAACCAGCTGCGCGGTTCGCGGCTCCCACTGGGATTCCAGCAGGACGAGCAGATCCGAGGCGGTCGCATGATCGACGGGACCGCTCAAGCGTTCGCCGGCGCTCAACAAAGCAGCCACCGTGCAACCATCTTCGGCAACGCCGCGGTGGCGGGCCTCGAGGATCAAGCGAGCCAGGCGCGGATGCAGCGGGTAGCGTGCCATCTCCTTCGTCGCACCAAGCTGCCGCAGCAGGGCGGCCGCCTGTTCGACATGCGCGGGCGGAGGCGCGTCCAGCCAATCCAGCGCATCCAAACCGCCGATCCCCAGCGTCTGGACGAGCAGCGCCGCCGGGGAAAGATCGGCCCGCAGGATCTCCGGCACATCATGCGCCGGCCGCCGCACGAAATCTTCGCGCGGATAAAGGCGGATGACGCGGCCGGGCCCGGTGCGTCCCGCGCGCCCGGCCCGCTGATCGGCGGAAGCCTGGCTGACGCGCGTCACCTGCAAAGTAGGGAGGCCCGACCACGGCGAATGCCCGGCCACGCGGGCCAGGCCGCTATCGATCACGGCGCCGATGCCGTCAATGGTAATCGAGCTCTCCGCCACGTTGGTCGAGAGAATCACTTTGCGCTGCTCGGAAGGCAGAACCGCGCGGTCCTGCTCTTCGGCCGATTGATCGCCATGCAGCGGCAGCACCACCAAGCCGAGCCGGCGCGCAAGGGGCGTGCACGCAGTCTGAGCGCGGCGAATTTCGGCCGCACCCGGGAGAAAGACGAGCGTGTGCCCCGCCGCTCCGGACAACCGCTCCAGCGCGGCCGCCACCTGTTGCTGCAGGGGCGCGGCCGAGTGCGGGGTGTATTCGATTTCCAGCGGATACTGCCGCCCCGCGGAGCGCATCACCCGCGCTCCACCCAGAAAGGCGGCGATGGGGGCCGCATCCAGGGTGGCGGACATGACCACCAGCTTCAAATCAGGCCGGCGGGTGCACTGCAAGCGACGCAACAGCGCCAAAGCCAGATCGCCTTCAAGATGGCGCTCGTGGAATTCGTCGAGCACGACGCAATCGACGTTTTCGAGCTGAGGATCGGAAAGCAGGCGGCGTGTCAACACGCCTTCGGTGAGAAAACGCAGCCGTGTGCGCGGCCCGGCGACGTCCTCGAAGCGAACCTGGTAGCCTACGGTTTCGCCGATCGGCTCGCGCATCTCGGACGCGACGAAGCGAGCCGCCAGACGCACGGCCAGCCGCCGCGGCTCCAGCACGAGCACTTCGCGCGCGCCGAGCTCCAGCAGAGCGGGCGGCACGCGCGTGGTCTTGCCCGCGCCCGGCGGAGCTTCCAGCACGAGGTTCGTATTGTTCCGGAGATGCGCGACGATCTCGGGCAGAAGGGGCTCGATCGGAAGACTCATCTACTGAGCCCGCGCCCGAGCGATCATGCTGCGGACGGCGGCGGCCTGCGGCCAGTCCGGGTGATGCGCCAGGAAATCTTCCAACACGTCGGCGGCCGCATGCGGGTCGCCCTGGCGGAAATGAATTTGGGCGAGCAGAAGCTGGGGATAAGAGAAATGCGCCGGGTCAATGGAGCGGGCACTTTCGAGGTGTTTCCCGGCGAGGTCGAACTGACCCAGCAAATAATACGTGATGCCCAACTGCGACTGGGCGAGCGCGTCGTTCGGGCGCTTTTCAACAGCCAGCGCATTGCGGGTCAGCGCTTCGTCCAGCTTGTGCAAAGTGACGAGCACGCCGCCGAGATTGACCAAGGCCTCATAGGAATCGGGCTCCTGTTGCAAGGCCTCCCGAAAGCATTCTTCGGCGCGTGCGTAGTTTCCGGTCTGGTAAGCGATCGTGCCCAGATTATTCCAGGCAACGGAGAACTGCGGCGCGCGCGCGACGGCGCTCTCCAAATGCTTCACGGCCGCGTCGACGCGCTGTTTGGCGAGGTCCCGCTCCGCCTGGCGATATTCGCGGACGGCAGCATCCGGGACGCTGAGCCGGCGCGTCGAGACCACATAGCGATTGAGAGCGCCGGCAAGAGCGAAATCGGAGTCCTTCAGATCGAGACGGAGCGATACGCGGCCGCGCCGATCGGCGGTGCCGGGTCCGATTTCAACGCTGCGCCGCGCTTCGCCGCGGCCGCGCATGAAGACGGCGATGGTATACAACCCGGGAGGCAGTTTCTTGAAATGGAAGGCCGCTCCGGGAAAAACAAACGTGCTATCCGAATACGGCGCAGTGGCGCCGAACAGCGTTACGTAAGCGCGCGCTTTGGGGACGATCCGGCCCGAGAGTTCATAGACGGGGGCCGCGGCAAAGGCCGCCGAGGCCGCCGCGGCAAACAAGAGAAACCGTAGCACGCCGATCTTGATTTTAACGTGCCGGGTCCTGAAGCAAATCAAGGAATTGCAGGATCCGGCTGGGAGCGCTTTCCGCGGTCTGCGCGGCGACGGGGACATCCCAGTACTCGGAGCGCGGCAGGCATTCTTCGAGATAGCGAGCCGCAGAGGTGGCGTGCGACGGATCGTGGCCGGGAACGATCAGAGCCGGGATTCCCAGGCGCAGCAGATCTTCGGGCTCGGAGCCGGGCGCGGTATCGCGATCAAACAAAGTGCGCGCCGCGCCGGCGATGAGGAGCTTGTACTCATCGACATTTTGCTTCGCAAAAGATTCAGCGAAGCCGCGGTCACGACGGATGACGGACGCCCAGGGGCCGCCGCGCGGGTCCTTATTAAACGGCTTACCTTCCTGGAGAACGAGGTTGACGACCGCTTCCAGCCCGTACTGTTGCACGTATGCGAGATGCTCGGCGAAACGCTGCTGGCTGCTGATGCGGTATTTGGCGCCGCCAACGGGCCAAAAAAGAATCATGCTGCGCGCGGCATCCGGATACGCCACAGCAAAGGCCAGAACCGGACCGCAGCCCATGCAGCCGCCCAAGAGGTGCGCGCGTTCGATTTTCAGATAATCCAGCAGGCCTTTGCCCTGCGCGGCGAAATGGGTCCAGGAGACGCGCTCGAGACGGCCGCCGGACTCGCCGCACTCCCGGCGATCAAAGAGGATGCACTGATACCTGCCGGACAAGCGCTCGAGGAGCCGGGTACGCGCATACACGCCGAGGGTTGTCCACTGCTCGATGGCCGCATCGAAACCACCGGGGGCGAAAAGCAGCAGAGGCGGTCCGGAACCGACCACCTGGTAACGCGTCGCGATGCCGTCGATGATGGCGGTGGGCATGGGCGATCCGATCAACGGGCGTTTTCGCCGTTTTGCGAAACGTACGTTTCGGAATGCGGGAAATATTGGCTGCAAGGAAAGCAGTTAGGCTCGTATTTCCGCTTGGTACCAAGCGAACCGTTTCGCTCTCGTTTGCAGCGCGCCCAATTTGCATCGACCGTGCCGAGTGGCATCCACCTTCTCCCATCGTCATTATCGCGCGCGGGCAGCTGGAAAGCGGCATTCAAGACATCGGTCTTCGACTGGAAGCTGCGGGTTCGACAGGAGTTCGGGATATTTTGCGGGGCGGTGATTCGATGAGAGCGCTGTCGCGAAAAGGCGGGTAAAATACCCGCCCATCGAAGAAAGGAGTTCACGGCAGCATGAAACAGTATATTGGGTGCGACACCCACCCGAGGTATTCCGTCTTTCGCATTTTGAACGAAGGCGGTGTGATGGGACCGGCCGGCGCGGAGTATAGAATAGGTGGAGATTCCCGAAAATGAAGATCAGACCCAGCCGGCTTGCGATCGCAATAACTCTCCCGATGGCAACTAGCGCGTTTCCGCAGAAGCCCGCCACTCCCAGTGAAGCAGCCACGACCGCGTTGCGCGCATTCGCCTCGGATCTGGAGAAATGCCCGGATGCATTTGTTTTGGAGAGGCACTGGGGGAAAGGGCGTTTGGAAATCGAACGGGTATATCTGGGGCATCCGAAAAACGTAACATCGAGATCGGCGCAGGTGGAATCCCGTTCGGTGGGTTATATCGAGTTTTCCAGTTCGGTGTATGTGCGAGTCCCGGCGCAAACCGCCAAGAAGTATACGCGACAGCGAGTGGTGGAGCCCGCGGAGCTGCCGGCCACAGCCGAAGGAATGCCTTTCCGTCCCACCGAAGATGGATTTCCGATCGCTGACACACGCTATCTGTACGAGTTTGATCTGCGAAACGACGGCATTTCGCCCGCAAAGATGTTCCGCTTCTCGCCAGATGGAACATGGCAGCCCGTGCAGGCGGGATACCCGTGCGCGGTTAATGCGAAGTAGTTGGGAGGTCTCCTTCGAATGACTCGCAGATCGATGGTGGGCACGGTAGGCGCGATAGCCGTCCAGGCGCAAATAAAAATGGGACCGCCTCCGCACACAAAAGGACCGAAGGTTTTCCTGGACTATGACCAGGTGGAGTTGGACGCGGCGTACAACCAGGCGCTGTATGCGCCGAACGCAGCGGAAGTTCAGCGCCGGTACGCCCGTCAGAGCGAATTGACGCAGTCCAGGCTGGGCGCGCCTGTGCGCGCGGCGTATGGGCCGAGTGAAATCGAGAAGCTAGACATCTTTCGTGTTGCAGGCCGGAAGGCGCCGGTCCATCTCTTCATTCACGGGGGAGCGTGGCGCGGCGGCCATGCGAACGAAATGTGGTTTCTGGCGGACCTGTTTGCGGGGGCGGGAATCGTTTTCATCGTTCCGGATTTCGCGCCGGTACAGGAACTGGGCGGCAGGCTGCCGGTGATGGAGCGGCAAGTGCGGCGAGCCGTCCAATGGGCGCGCGAACACGCGGAAGAATTCGGGGGCGACGCCAGCCGGATGTACGTGAGCGGTCATTCTTCCGGCGCACACCTTTTGGGCGCGACACTGACGATGCTGCCGCCAGCCACGGTTCAGGGCGCGATGCTGATCAGCGGCATGTACGATCTGCGGGGGCCGCGGCTCTCTTCGCGGAGCACGTATGTGCGGTTCGATGACCAGACCGAGGAGTTACTGAGCCCGCAGCGGCACATCGATAAACTCCGGGTTCCGTTGATCGTAGCGTGGGGAGGCCTGGAGACGCCCGAGTTTCAACGGCAAGGGCGGGAGTTTGCGGCCGCACTAAAGGCGCAAGGAAAAGCCGTGGAGACGATTGTGGGCGCGAACTACAATCATTTCGAGTTACTGGAGACGCTGGCGACGCCGAATGGGATTCTGGGCCGCGCCGCGCTACGAATGATGAAGGCGGGCTAAGGCCGAGATTCGACCCAGCCGATCAGCGGGCCAGTTTGCGCAATTCCAGCGCGGGCTGGAGGGCCTTTACGCGCCGATTTGCCCAGAGCGCGGCGACGATGGCAAAGGCCAGCATGACGCCGAGGCTCGAAGGCTCCGGCACATAAGTCAGGAATTCCTGGGGGAGCCCATCCGTGGACGGGTTCGAGGTATTGGGAATGGGAGTGAGGATCTCCCATCCCTGGCCGTTGTAGGAGCCCTCGCTTTGCGCCTGTGTCAGCAGAGCTTGGGTAGCCAGGTAAGTAGGGTCGTTCGCGCCCAAGGGAAGATTTGCCTGCAGGTACGCCAACGGAGCTGTAGGGTCCTTAGGGGTGTTATTCGCTCCGTAGGTCAAAGCCCAAATCGCAAAAGAAGTTTCCACCTGGTTGGTATGACTTGTGGGATTCGCCATCATCTGAGACCCGAGCCAAGCCAATTCGTTATAGAGCGCCTGGTTGTTTCCGAACATCGGGGTGCCCTTAGTGACGTCGGAGACGGTGGACAAGTTAATGACGTTAACCTGCCACGACTCATATTGATAGGTGTTGTTGGACCAGTCGTCGCAGATAACCGGGACATTCGTTTGACTTCCGACGGTCGCGGTATATGGGTCCAGGTAAACGTTACCCAAGGTGGACCAATCTCCAAATCCAGTGAGCGTCATCGATGTCGGGTTGGCAAAGGACGCCACCGCGAAAAGGCCCAAGGCCCCGGCTATTCGGAAAATATTTTTCACAATCATCTTCCCTGCCCAATTCTTCCACGGCGGTGGACGCTAACTCAATGGCTCTTGTACCGTGGTTTTACCGAAAAGATACCGGTACCGAGATGCGTGAATGATCTACCCAGTAGTACAGAATTGTTGAATCGCTTTCCGAAGGCTAGTTTCTGAGGCGTGGGAGTGGATGCTTTGCGCCCGCTATTGGAGTGCGGGAAGAAAGATGTGATTCTCGAAGTTGAAACACGATGCGAAGGCCCGGGCTGTCATCCGCCGTGGCAGGCTGACAGCCCGGTAAAGAGAGATGAGCGGGCCTGGACCGACAGGTTTCCCATACCAGCCCCAGGGCAAATCCACGAGTCCGAGATTCGCAAATCCCTGGACCCAGGCTTGAGGTTCCGGCCCGCGATAATGCTATAAGCGCGACAGCCCACCAAGCCGCGGAGCCAGGCCTATCGGACGCAACCGGCGCTTAACGGAGAAAAGCAGACCGAATCCCAGCAGAGTCCCGCCGAGCATCTGGAGGGCGCCGGGCTCGGGGAGCGGAGACGGTGAACCGTACCCGACTACGTCTCCGCTATAAGTTCCGCTGGTGTAGGTCCAATCCAGATACCCCGGGGCGCCGCAGCACTCATCGTAGGTCAGATCGAAGCTGTGCCAGCCGGAGGCACCTGCATTACCGACAGAGAAAGAATCGGGGCCGCAACAACCCTGGGTGGTAAAGAAATTGGTCCCGTCAATCCCGATACTCACGCCGTCATCGTGGGTGATACTGAACGTGTTACTTCCGGCGTCCAGCCACACATAGCCGGTGAATTCCCAGAAGGTATTGTTCAGGCCGGTGGTGGAATTAAACCCAGGGGTCTCATTAAAGAAGGCAGGGTTACCGGCAAATGTGCCAATCGTGTAATCAGTGCTGCCGCTGCTGTTGAAGTTGATGTCCGGCGCGAGAAATTCAGCGGAATACGCGCCATTGAGAGTCCCGGGCGGAAGAGTGCCGGCATTGCAGGTGGCAGATGATCCGTTGCCCGCGGTCGTAAGACAGCCCAGGCCGCCGCCGTACCAAACCTGACCCAGAACGTCGGCGTGGGCACTGCCAGCCGCAAGAAACAGTGAGAGCGGCGCCAGCCATAGCGCTCCCAGAATTGATCTTCGTCTCATTGCCTTCCCCTTTTTACCAGGATTCCATTCCGGAGTTCCCAGTCTTTTGATTTGGCCTCACTTCGGCAATCGCCGCCAAAAGCCACAGGGAAGTATAAGGGATTTCGAAGCGTAAAGACGACGGAAGTCGTACTACCAGAACAGGAAAAGAATACTGGGAATCGGGAAACAGAGTGGTCTCCGGGCTGGGCGCACGGTTGCCGTGCGGGTGCGCGGCGCCAAACCGTGCCTAGCTTGCCCGCTTTTCGTGCAGGAGCATCTCGAGGGCGTGTTCCATGGAGCCTGCGAGGGTGACGGCGCCGGAGTTCACGAAGAAGATCTGATCGACCTTGTCGATGGTGTTGAGGCGGTGGGCGATGATCACTTTCGTGGTTTGCGGCGGGAGCTTGGCGAGGATCTCTTCGAGAAGCTGCTCGGTGACGGTGTCGATGTTGGCGGTGGCTTCGTCGAGAATGAGCAACTCCGGACTGCGGAGGGTGGCTCGCATGAAAGCAATCAGCTGCTTCTGGCCGAGGCTGATGCTGCTGCCGCTGCTGGTGACTTTCGTTTCCAGGCCGTCGGGGAAGCGGGAGAGCAGGGCGGTGAGATTGAATTTCTCGAGGACGGCGGCGAGCTGCTCACTGGAACAATGGGCGTAGTCCTCGTTGCCGTACACGATGTTGTCGCGCACGGTGCCGCTGAAGAGAAAAGGCTCCTGGGGAATCACGCCGATTTTGCGGGCGCGCTCGGCCAGGGGAAGCGTACGGATGTCGCGGCCGTCGAGCAAGACGGATCCCGCGGTGGGATCGTAGAGGCGCGCCATGAGAGAAGCGGTAGTAGTCTTGCCACCGCCGGTAGGGCCGACCAGGGCGTAGACTTTGCCCTTCTGCAGCTCGAGGGTGATGTCGTGGAGCACTTCCTTACCGCCGGGATATTGGAAGTGGACTTTGCGAAACTCGAGAACGTCGGTATTTTCGGGCGGCATCGCCGGCAGCACGGGCATGTCGGATTCGAGAGCCAAGACTTCGGAGATGCGGTCGAGCGCGGCCAGAGCCATCTGGTAAGAGGCCCAGACGGTGGCCAGCTGGCGCATCGGACCGTAGAAATTGTTGACGTAGAGCAGGAAGCCGATCAGGAGGCCGGCGCTCGACTCACCCGCGCCGATCAAAATAATGCCGTACGCCAGGACGAGCAGCATGGCGAGATTATGCGCGAAGCCGTACATCGGCATAAAGATGTTGTTGGCAAATCCGGCCGAGACCGAAGCGGCGTAATTGGCATCGTTGGCAGTTTTGAATTTACGCTGAAAATAATCGAGGCGGTTGAAGGCGACGATCACCTTGAAATTCTGCAGGCTCTCCTGAACCTCGGCGCTCAAGCCGCCGAGGGTCTGCATGCTGCGCATGTTGCGCCGCTTCACCCAGCCAGAGGTGGCCTTGGTGACGGTGAACACACCGATGGCGGGTAAAAGGGCGGCAATGCCCAGGCGAAAATTGAGCGAGAGCACGAAGACGGCGACGCCGGTCATGAGAAACAGGCTGCTGACGAATTGCATCAGGGCCTGGGCGACGAACTGGTTCAATTTGTCGGTGTCATTGTTGACACGGGAAATCAGGTCGCCGGCTTTGTTCTCGGTGAAGAAGGCGAGAGGCAGCTCCTGCAATTTCGCAAAGAGCTCATTGCGGACGCTCCACAGCACGCGCCGGCCGACACCGCCCATGGTGAGGATCTGGGTATAGCTACCGAAGATGCCGAACAGGTACACGCCGAGTAATAACAGCGCGGACAGCAGCAGGCCGTGGGCGTCCTTCAAGCGCACGTAAGTGTCGACAGCATGGCCTATAATGATGGGCCCGACGAGCGTGGCGCCGGAACTGACCAGCATGGCGAGCACCGCGAGGGCCAGCCGACCGCGCTCGGGCACGATAAACGGGGCGAAGCGTTTGACGCCGGCCCGCAGCGTGCGTTGGGAGCCGAATGCCTTGGTAGTCTCAAGCTTGTACTTCATAGACATTCGTGCTCCGCTGCGAATCGTAGATCTGGACGTATTCCGGCGACGTCTCCATCAACTGCGAATGGGTGCCGGCGGCGAGCATCTCGCCTTCCATCAGGACAATGATCTGGTCGTAGTTCTCGACGGAGGCGATTTTTTGCGTGACCGAAATCAAAGTAATGCCGGGGTATTGCTCGTTAATATTTTTTAGAATGGCGCGCTCGGTGGTGGTATCGACGCGCGCGGTGAAATCGTCGAGCAGGAGGATCTTGGGATTGAGCGCGAGCGCGCGGGCCAGCATCACGCGCTGCTTCTGGCCGCCGGAGAGCGTCGTGCCGCGCTCAGAGACCACGGTATCGAGGCCCTGGGGCAGGTTTTTGACGAAATCGCGCAACTCCGCGGCGGCGATGGCTTTTTTCAAATCAGCGTCGGGGATATCGGTACTGAAGGCGATGTTTTCCCGCAGAGTCAAATTGAACAGGATGCTGTCCTGGAACACGAAACCGACCTGGCGGTGCAGGGCTTCCTTGTCATACGAGTCGAGGGGCTCGCCGTCATAGGCGACCGTACCGGAAGCGGGCTGGAGCAGGCCGATGAGGACGTACAGCAACTGGGTTTTACCGGCGGCGGTGGGGCCGATGATGGCGGTCTTGCTACCGGCCGCAAGGGAGAACGAAATGTCCTTGAGGACCTGCTTATCGCCGAAAACGAGCGAGATATTTTCGACGGCGAGGGCGCCGCGCAAGACCGGCCGGAGAGCGCCTTCCTTGTTCGTTTCGGGCGCCATCAGGACCGTGCTCAAACGCATGTAAGAGGCGCCGGCCTGGGCCATGACGTTGCTCATGAAGCCCAGCAGGATGATGGGAAAAATGAGAAGCGCGAGATAGCTATTGAACGCGGTGAAATCTCCCAGGGTCATACCGCCGAAGATCACGAAGCGCCCGCCGAGCAGGAGAATAATGATGGTGGCGAGGTTGACGGCCAGGGTAATGGCCGGAATCATAGCGGACATGATGCGCAGAATCGCCAGTCCGATGTCGCGGGATTCGGTGTTGGCGGCGCTGAATTTTTCGGCCTCGAAGCGCTGCGAATTGAGGATGCGGATGAGAGTTGCGGCGAGGATGCTTTCATTGATGACGCGGTTCAACCAGTCAATGGCTTCCTGGCCGCGCCGGAACAGAACACGCACTTTCCGCAGCGCGAAAAAGAAGGTGCCGCCAACCACCGGCACCACGCCGAGGACGCTGAGCCCCAAGCGCCAGTTAATGGTGAGCAACATGACACTCGCGCCGAGGATCAGGAAAAGCGAGGCGATGACGGTGGCCACGGCCTGCGAGACGAACAGCTTTACGCCGTCACAATCGGAGGTGAGGTTGGTCAGGAGCTTGGCCGGGGTGAGCTTTTCGATGCTGCTGTAGGATTGGGTGGCGATTTTGGCGGCCAAGCGTGTGCGCAGGTCGCGCGCAACCCGCTCCGAAACATAAGTCTGGGTGATGGTCTGCAGGTAGGTCAAAGCGAAGACGAAAAACGCGACCAAAAAGAATTCCAGGGCCACCGACGAGAGGACTAAAGTCCGCTGGGTGTAAGCGTCGATAGCGCGCGAGATGAGCTTGGGCACGACGAGGGTCAGGGCATTCGCGAAGACGGTCAGGATGACCAGCAGGACGACCATCCGCCGATAGGGTTTCAGCAGGGCGAATAGCCCGCCGCCCGGGGGCCGTTTGGGTACACCGGCACGCGTTGGACTCATATAAGGTCAGTTGATTCGGAACGGTTTTGCGGGAATATCCATAGAGTGAAGCAATCGCCGGTGGGTGTCAAGGGCCCGGGCCGGCGGGGCACTGCCACGGGCAAAAACGCTGTTTTGAAAATGGCCCCGTACGTGCTTGAATCAGTGTGCTATGTACGAAATTCACGAATTCGCGGCTGCCGTTGCCGAACGGATACTCCAATCCGGGGACGCGGAGTTACATACCGAATCGCGATTATTTCAAGACATGCAAGAACTTGCGGTCCTGGCGATGGAACCGGAGCCGGGAGCCGCCGGCATGGCACTACGGGCCCACTGATGCCAAACGGCCCGGCGTGATCCGATGGCAGCGGCCTTATTTGCATCGGTCCGCGGCCTTTTTTTCGCGATAGCGGCCGTGGCAGCGTGCGCAGGCCGTGGTTAGCACGCCGGCGGCATCGGTCATCTTGTCCTGATCCTTGGATTGAGCCGCGGCGTACGCGGTCATTCCGGCGTCGCGAAGCTGCTGCACGAACCTGGCCCAGTCGGGGTTCTTCAGCGGGACGTCGACGCCGTTGGAGCACTTGCGCCCGGGAAGTTCCAGAAGATTCGCCAGCTCGACAATCGCCAGCGCACTGTTCTCGACGGCTTCCCACTTGCCAAAGACGCTGGTCAAGAGATCGGTTGCCATCGTAGGATCCTTGGCGCGCGGAATGTCCGCGGGGTTCTGGTCCTGGGCGGCAAAAACCACGTTGGAAGCGGGATACAAGGTTCCCCTCATAAGCTGGTTGAGGGTGGCGGGTACCGGCGGCGCCGGCGATTGAGCGGGGGCGCGTTCCACAAGAGAAATGGATAACGCGCCAGCGGCGAGTACGGCGATCGGGAATGTGCGCATGCGAATGTTCGCTGGGCTCCAGACGGCAGACCACAGAGGGCGATGGCGCGCCTCTAATCGTTGGGGTTGCCGGCGGAAATCTGGATCACGCGGCCGTCGGGCATGGTCACGGTCTTGAGGAAGCCCAGGGGACTACCGTCCTTGGCGGGCAGGAACTTGACGGTAATTTTGTCGCCCTGGTGGAGCGCGTTGGGTCCGGTTTTGCCGATCCCGCGCTGCGCCAAGGCAGTTGCGGAACCAAGCGTCAGGACCCATTGGGTGTTAGAGCCGTCGGAATTCTTGACATCGAGACTGAGCGAACCGTGGGGATTGGAAAATTTAATTTGTGCGACTTCGCCGGAAAGTTCCTTTTCGGCTTTCATGTCGTACACGCCGGCGAGGGAATGGTGAGCCAGCAGCGGGACGGCCATCAGCGATCCGAAAAAGGCGGCACATCCCAAAAATCGTTTCAACATCACGCGACCTCCTGAAAAATTGTGTTCGAGTACATCATCTCCCAAATTCAATGCGCGCCGCCGGCGTTGGCGGACCCGGGCCCGACATAGGCGAGCAGGCGGCCGGCGGTGATGGCGCCGAACCAGCATGCCAGCGAGGCCCAAGCCAGCCATTTGGCGCTGCCTGACAGGGGGACTTGATCGATTTGCGGGTTCTCGAAGACTTGCCGGCGCATGCGGATAAGAAGGTAAAAGCCGGCAAAGACGAACACCATTTTGATGTAAAAATCCAGGTTCGTCATCTTGTTGGTGGCGTCGGCAATCAGCATCATGGTTCCAGTGACAGCGTTGATGCCGAAAGCGATCCACATCCAGGGGAACATGCGGGCGAAGGGCTTGACGGGGGCGGCGGGCCAGAAGCCGAGCACGATTACGCTGATCATGGCGCTGCCGCCGGCGACGATGGCCATGCCCAGGGTGTGGAGGAACAGGATGGTGGGGAACGCCCAAATGGTGGGCGCATCGCGAACCCAACTGCCGAGTCCCGATTGTTCGAGAGAACCCAGAAACTCCTTCATGTTATTCCTTACGTTCCTGGCGCGCCGTACTTCTATCCACAGCATAGGCGGTAATTCCTACCAGCGCGGTTACACCGAGCACCAAAAGAACGACGGTAAGCGCAATGGGCACGAGTCTCCTCCGGCTAGAATGCGTTGCCTAAGAAGGGCAACATGCTTCCGCAATACATGACGCCGACCCACAGGAGCAGCGCCGATGCCGCGGCGATTTTGGCGGTGATCGGGGCGTCGTCTTTGGGTCCCAACGACCAGGGTTCGTCGAGCAAAGTGAAGTACACCGCATTCAGGCCGGCGAGCATGACCATTGCAATTTTCCAATAGAACGACGCGTTGTGAATGTACTGGCCGGGGATTCCGGCGAAGAACATCATTCCGGTGATGACGTTCACGCCAAATCCCAGGGCGGCCCAAGGCAGCAGGCGGTGAAGCGAGGCGAAGGACACGCCTTTCACGATTCCCAGGATGCGCAGATCCACTAAAAAGACGACGCCCAACAAAAGGCTCAGGCCGATGAAGTGGAGGGTTTCGCAAGTCGCCCACATGAACTGGTAGTTCGTCATGAGGGCGCCGACGGTACGCGCCAGACCGGGGTCGGGCGCGGCGGCCGATGGTTCGGCGCGGATTTCGGCGTGACGAATTTCGCCGCCGAGATTGGAGGCGCGCGCCATCAGGGCGAGGCTGACCAGGGTCAGGAGCAGGATCACGGCAAGGTTCCAGTTCGGCACGCGAGCGAGGCGGCGGAATTGCCATAGTGCGAGCCAGGCAAAAGCGCCGGTGAATTCCATGAATCCGAGGGCCAAAAATGCGGCCCCTTCATGAGTTTCGACCAGGGACTTGGAGATTCCCGGCAGGGATTTGATGGCGTCCTGCGCGCCATTTCCGCTGATATACGTTGGAATCGCGAGCAGCGAGATACCCAGCAGGACGGCCAGGCTGGCACGCTTGAGATCATCGCTCTTTACGAGCAGGGCAAGGACAAAGAGCCCGCCGCCGATAATCGTGCCGATGACCGGAAAATGATTCAGCAAAAGGTGAAGATGCGCCAAATCCATGATGATTCCGCTAAAGACCCGCGGAGGATACCTGCGGACGCCGTTCGACTAATATATCACCACAAGTTTTGTTGAAGAACACGCATCGACAGGCGGCGGAGAGTTCCAGATCCTACTCGATGGGCAAGCCCACATAGTTCTCGGCGAGGTTGCCGGCGGCGGCGCGGGAGGTGACGATGTTTTCCAGCTCGGCGAGCTGCCGCCGATAATCGAACTCACTATAGGGACCGTCGGAGCGATGCAGCATCGAAGTCATCCACCACGAAAAGTGCTGCGCTCTCCACACCCGGCGCAAGCAGGTCTGGGAATAAGCGGCAAGGCCGGCGGAACTTCCGGCGGCGTAATAGGATTGGAGCGCGCGCGAGAGCACGCGCACGTCGGCGATGGCCAGGTTCATGCCCTTGGCACCCGTGGGCGGAACGATATGCGCGGCATCGCCGGCGAGATACAGGCGGCCGTACTGCATGGGCTCGGCGACAAAACTGCGCATGGGCGTGACGCCCTTCTGCAGGATGGGGCCTTCGGTGAGGCGGAAGTCGGGGGCGCAACCGAGGCGCGTTTGCAACTCCCGCCAAATGCGCTCGTCCGGCCATTCGGACAAATCCTCATCCGGCGCGCATTGCAGGTAGAGCCGGGTGATGGCGGGAGATCGCATGCTAAGTAAGGCGAAGCCCCGCTCGTGATTCGAATATATAAGCTCCTCGGAAGCCGGAGGCGCCTGGGCGAGGATGCCGAGCCACGCGAACGGGTAGACGCGCTCGTACAATCGAAGGACGCCGGGTGGAATCGAGGTACGCGAGACGCCGTGGAAGCCGTCGCAGCCCGCGATGAAGTCGCATAGAATTTCGCCCTCGCCGTTTGGATCGCGATAGCGGATTGCCGGCCGATCCGAATCGAGGCCACTGAGAGTGACTGCCTCGGCCTCGAAGAGAATCCGGCCGCCGGCCTTGAGGCGCGCCTGGATCAGATCTTTGACTACTTCCTGCTGCCCGTACACGGTGATGCAGCGTCCGATGAGATCGCGGAAGTGAATCCGATGCCGGCGGCCCTGGAAGAGAAACTCGACTCCTTCATGGATCAGCCCTTCTTTCCGCATGCGCTCGCCGACACCGATAGCGTTGAGCAGGTCGACCGAGCCGTGCTCGAGGACACCAGCCCGAACCCGCTGCTCGACGAATTCGCGGCTTTTCGTTTCGACGATGACCGAGCTGATGCCGTCCAGGTGAAGCAGATGCGCAAGCAGAAGCCCGGCCGGGCCGGCGCCGACAATTCCGATTTGGGTCTTGATCACGAGCAGGTTCCCAAAGCTTACCATGCTGCCGGCGAAAATCCTGGAGCTGTTGGGCGGACCGGCTGACCGCCCGGGGGGTCACTCGGAGCGAACGCTGCGGATTAGCAGATACAGCTTTTTGCGATGCCGTTTCTCATACAGCTCGTGGATGGTCAACGCGCTGACGGTCAGGTTCTTCCCGCTAAAGAACTTCAGCGATTTAACGAGCGAGCCGCTGCTGCGGTTCTCGGAGCGGTCCAACGGCCAGAGGTTGGGAATGATGTCCGGGCCGCCGAGCTGACGCTCGAAGACATGGTCTCCGTCCAACCCCTCTCCGCCCCGGCTGGAAGGCACGAACCCATAGGGTTTGAAAATATCATTGATCTTGTGGCCGCCGCCCGTGCTGCCGGGATCCGAATACACCAGCACGACGCCAGGGGCGAGCGATGCGAACTGGGGATCCAGACCGACGGTGTCTCCATCGACGCTCGCGGAACCCGTTGGAGACAGCTTCCGCACCGGGCCTTTCCATTTTTTGAATTCGTCATTCTTGGACAGGGCAGGCTTCTCTTCCAGCAAGACCTTCTTCGCGTCGTCAGAGGGTTTGCCATACGCCTCGCGGAGCCAGTCCTGATTGACGCGAACGCCTTCTCCGACGCGGGGGCCGAT
Source organism: Bryobacteraceae bacterium (assembly GCA_035295805.1). Taxonomy (GTDB): domain Bacteria; phylum Acidobacteriota; class Terriglobia; order Bryobacterales; family Bryobacteraceae; genus PSRJ01. The sequence continues at coordinate 31,444 of DATGII010000125.1, forward strand.
GTAGATATCGGGGTAAGCTTCGGCGCGGCGCTTGGGGTAATCGATGATCGCGGGATGCTTCTCGCTTCCTTCATCGCTTCCGCTCATGAGTGTGAGGAGAATCGCGCCGAGGTCTCGCAGCTGGGAGTCGAGCGTCGCGGAAAGCGCATCGACCTGGGCCTGGTCCTGAGCCTTTTCGGCCGCCACAATCGCCTTCTGGGTAGCTGAAATCTTGTCGTCCCATTCCTCAGCCTGGGCGATTTGCGCTTCAGTGCCTTCGACGGTGAGAAACTCCTGCACGAAAACGCGGAGGCGCTTGGTTTCCGGATTCACAACCAGATATGCGGCTTCGTCGGCGCCTTCGAACCGCAAAGTGTGCTTCACATCGCCGGCATCAAGCGGGATTTGTTTTTTCCACCACTCGGTGAGCTTCTGGACACCGGCCTTGACCAAGCCGATCAGCCAATCCAGGCCCGCCTTGATTTTGTCGATGAGCCACAAGATGGCCGCGTCGACCTTCTCGCGGAGCTTGTCGACGATGTCGCGCATCGCCTGGCCGATGCCGCCGAGGCCGACCTGTTCCGCCAGGAAGCCGATGACGACGGGCATCCCGCGATGAAGAATCTTTTCGAACTTCGCTCCGACCGGCTCCCACTTTCCGGTGGCCAGATCGATGACGCTGTCCAAAGTTTCGTTCACCATGTTCAAAATGCGGGCCAGGTACCGCTTGATGGAAACCAAGACTTTGTAGACGCGGCGGATGATATCCAATATTTCGGAAAGGCCTCCGGACGCAGCCGCGGCGGCGGCCAATACGGCAAGCTCTTCCAGCACCTTCGCGGTAACCCACTCGGCGATGCCGGTCAGCACTTCTTTGCCGAAGTCCTTCGCCTGATCGATCATGCCGCGCGCGTTTTCGGCGGGAGACTTAGTGGTGTCGATGGCCTTATTGACCCAGGCGATGACGCCGACCACCTGGCCGAGCCGCTTGCGCACGGCATCCACCTTCGCCGGATCGAAGCGCTTCTTCAACAATTCGTAGACATGCTCAACGCTCAAGCCAAGCACGTCGAGGACGAATCCGAAGACCGCCTTGGGGTCGGTCCAGCTCGCCGGAGGAGTGATCTTCTTTTCCGCCAGTTCGCCGAACAGCCAGCCTTGCAAGCCGTATTCGAGATGCTCCTTGAAGTTGTCTTTCAGCAGCTTGAATCCCTGGCCGATGGCGCGGACCGTGTTCTTGATGAATTCGAGCGGCTTCTTGCTGACCAGGTCCCAGGCGCTCAGAGCCTTTTGCCAGATGGTGGTGAGCAGCTCCATCGGAACGTTGAAGACGCGCAGGACCAGGTGGAAGGCCGCCTTCACCGCACCCACCAGGTCGTGGTCTTTGAAAACCAGATGGATGAGGTTCATCACGTCGGCTTTGGTCTGCTGCCACGCCTTGCTGTCCTTTCCCAACTCGCTAAAGAGCTCGATTTGGCGGAGGATGATGGGGCCGAGGAAATCCACGATAGGGTCGCGAACACAAGCCGGGATCCAATTCCAGACTTTTTCACCGAGCATCAAGGGCAGACCGTAGATGTCGAGGATGACGCCGCCGAGACGCCCGAGCAGATGGAGAATCTGCTTGAGGAAGGCGAGCAACTTCTCCACCGCGTCGATCAGCCAGCGCGCCAGGTCCGCGAGCCTGGTGGCGGCCCACGTGGAGAGGGCCGCAGCCTGATCGGCCAGCCACTGCACGGCGGAAACAAGGAAGCGGAGAATCGAGCCTCCGAGGGAGCCGACCGCGCGGTTCAAGCCGGCAGACAAGGAGACGAGGGCCGAGGTGATGGACTGCGCCGCATGCGCGACGGCGTCGCTCAATTTCTTTGCCGCACCCATCAAGGCCGGGATGAGGGCTTTCTCGAGGTACGCGCGCGCCTGAACGATGGCGTCGCCCTTTCCCCAATTGGCGGCGATCCAACGGAAGCCCTGCACCGCGCCGGCGACGGCACCGGCGATAGCGAGCACGGGGCCGGCGGGCGAAATTGCGAGCAGCACGGCACCGACAGTGGCGGCGATCGCGGTCAATTCCTTCTGGAACGGCGCAATCTTGGCCTTGAGGGCATTCCACGCCGCTTCGACCTTGCCCTGGACCCACTGCAGGAGGCCGTCCTGGCCTTCCGGACCTTCCCCAATACCCAGCTTGTTCTTGACCCAAGTCCAGGCTTTGGCGGCAATCGCACGAATCCAGGAGGTCTTCTCCCAAATCCAGGTGTAGAAACTCTTGATGACGCCGCCGAGCCACTCGATGGATTCCCACTGCTCCTTGGCATACTGCTTGATCCAACTCCAGATGGGCGCGCCGATCTTGTCCCAGAGGTCGTTCAGAAAGGCCTTGACCTTGGCCACGACGGGCTGCAGTTTCTCGACGATGGGGGTGATGATCTTCTCGGCCGTTTTTTCGATTTTGTCGGCGGCCTCCCGGATAGGCGAGCAATCGTTGTGCGCGATTTGACCAGCCGCGGTCTGGAGGGCGACCACCATCGGTCCGAATAAGGCCGAGAGGGTCTCACCGATGCCGGCAATGTCGCGAACGGGCGCCATGGCGGCGTTGAAGGCCGCGTCGGCAGCGCTGCTGATCTTCTCGCCGATCCAATCGAGAACTCCCGAAGGGCCTTTTTGCAGAATGGGGACGGCGTGGGGGGCCACCTCGCGCACCATGTCCCACGCGAACGACTCGCCCCAGTCGGTGAGGCTTTCCCACCAAGACTTCTTTTGCTCTTCGCGATGGACCAGGGTTTCGGCGGGGCGGCGCTCGACGCTGGCGCCCTGCTGAATGGTGTGGGTGAGCTCGTGAGCGATCAATTCCCTGCCGGAGGGAGCTTCGGGCTGGAACTGGCCTTTGCCGAAAAAGATGTGATTGCCCACGGTAAAAGCGTGGGCGTTGAGGTCGGTACTCAGTCGCGCGGCATGCTCTCCGGTATGGATGCGGACGCCGCTGAAGTCAGCGCCGAAGCGCGGCTCCATGAACGTGCGCACGCCGCGCGGAAGCGGAGAGCCGCCGGACATGCCGGTGGCGATGTCGGCGGAAAGATCGGGAGCGGGGGAGGGGCCGGCCTCCTGGCGCTGGATGGCGGATGCACAGGAGCACTGCTCGCAGGCGCAGCGCTGCACGCCGGCTGATTCGCCCGCCGCGACGTGCATGACGGGCGCCGGCATGCGGATGACCTCGGCCGCCTTGGCGACGGCTTCGCGCTCAGCGGGATCGCTGGGAGAAGAGACGCGCAGCGCGCTCTTGGCGACATACGCCGCGGCGCCTTGATTGCCCAGCCGCCGCTGGAGAAGCTGGACGGGGGTGACGGCGGCGGCCGGCGCGCGCGAGGGGACGGGCGGCGCGGGTTTGCGTTCCAGAGGGGCTGGCTGGCGGGCGGCCGTGCGCGACGTCCCCATCGTTCTCCTTTCAGGCGCCGGCTACGACGCCGATTCCGGACCGGTCAGTTCCTCCTCAATCTCCTCCGCCAGGGACCGGGCAGCCGACTCCTTCTTCTTCTGGACCGCGTCGCACATGAGGTATCCATTCAACTGAGGCCGGATGTGCCGCACCATGTCGGTAGTCACGGTAATGTTCGGATCGGTCTGGGCCGTATCCTTCTTCGATTTCCGTTCTGCCTTTTTCGTATCCTTCTTCGATTTCTGTTCCGTCATGTTCGTGATCTTCCCGATGACGACGCAGGTGCAAGCGCAGTCGCAATCGCAAATCCCCAGATAGTGGTCATTGAAGCAGGGGCAGATGTTGGGCATGCCGCCCGCCGGCGGAGTGGCCGCCGCTTTACTGCGCGCAACTGTGGCGGGCGCGGGCGTGGTTTCGTTATCGCCGCAGCAGGACTCCAGAGTTTTGGGCGCGGGATTGTCGTCGTCGGTCGGGCAATGGCAGGCACAGGCCGGCAAGGCGGCCTGAAGCTTGATCTCGTAACCCGCGCGAACCCGGGTCGGCTTGGGCTGGGCGGTGTCGTCCGGAGAGCAGGCGACATCTTTGGGGCGGCAGCACTTCTCGACGTAGCAAACCGTGACCCACAGAGGGGACACAAAATCGTCGCAGCCCGGATCATAGGTGATGTCGAGGTCCGCCGGAACCCAGATCGGGTTTCCCATGCAATCGAGGGCCACGCCGCGGGTGACGGTAATATCCCACTGCTTGCCGGCGCAGATCGGCGTGACCTTGACGTTCAAGCCGCAGATGACGCCGCAGCCAAACAGGGAGCGGAAGAGCAACCGGGAGAGATCCTGGGTATACGACACGCCCGCGTTCAGGTCGTCGTCTTCCAGCAACAGTCCTGGGCTGAACTTCGGCCTCTGCAGGCTGGATAATCCGCAGGTGGAAGGGAGTTTTATGTCTTGATTGTTCATCGCCTTATTCCTCTTGGAAATTCACCACGGGTCTCTGTTCCCTCTGAGCCGGCTGCTCGCCTCTGGCGACCCGGAACTGCGAGACGAGAACGCCGCCCGGCGTTCCGTTTCCGCTGGGCTGGACCGGGCAATCCTCTTCCTCCCGGAGCGCAAAACCGCGGGCATTGGCATCGATAGGCTGGCCGTGGCAGTCGAGAATGTAATCGCCGTTAACCTCGATCCGAACCGTGGCGCCTTCGCGGCGCACGCGGCTGGCGTGGGAAGTCAATTCCTCGTACCAATCGGGACGGACACACAGCGTCACCTGCCGGGTGGTCTCGGGCGGATCACCGGGATGGTGGGGCTTCTCGACGCGGGTGATGGGGACGAACATTGCGGAACGCCATCCTGGCCACTCGCCGGGGACGGAAAACCGAATGCTGAAGCAATCCGTGCGGACGGTCTTCTCGAGCACCGGACCCGTGAATTGAAGGGCGAGCCCGGTTTTCAGATCGTGGTGCTCGGTTATCTCCCCGTGGATCTTATGGATGAACTCGTCCCAGGGGACGTGCTCGGCGCGGCGATGCCACTTGCCCCAACTCAGGCATTTGATGCGCGTCAGGTCGCAGCCGCGAATCAAGTCATAAAGCAGGTCGTTGCCTTTCACGATGCGACGGGGCGCGCAATCGTCCACGATCCATCCGAGGATGGGTCTGCAGGGGAGCGGCTTGTCGCACTCGGTGGGCTCGCAGACGCGGATGCAGGCCAAATCGACGCCGTCATCGGCATAGACGTCGTAGCCGCGCCAGCGGCACGGTTTTGCGGAGCAGCCGGGAGGCTCGGTTTTAGCGGTCCATTCGCACAGACACGAGTTCCGGGCGCGGCCTTCACATTCGCAGCCGTGCCGCCCGCATTCACATTCCGGGGGGCAGGGCCGTTCTCCGCAGGGACACTCTTCACAGCGCGACAGTCTTCGCAAAGAGAAGAGCGCAGTCTCGCAGACGTAATTCTGTTCAGTACGGCAGCCGCAGCAATCGCCGGGCAGCAGAACCTCGCCGAGAAGCCGTTCGGCGTAGTGAATCGCGAGCACATAGTCGCCCGGCTGCAATTTATCGACGGATGCCAGTTCGCAGCCCACACCGGCAACGAACGTGTTGTCGGACCCGAGGACGGATTCGGTGGGCAGGATAATTTCCCGGCCATACCGGTCCAGAGCCAGCCCTGGTGAAATGCAGAGCGATTCGCAGGGTTCAGGCGGCGTGGCATGCCGCGGCCGGGAGCCCTTCAGGGCGAGCCCGCGCACTACGCCCCACCCGGCGATCGCCCGGCTGAGCATCCGACGGCGTTCGATGCCGTAGCGCTGCTCCATCTCAAACTCGGCCGCCTTCATCACCTTGCCCTTGAAGAAGCGATTTCGCTCTCGGGTGATGCAGGCCTTGCAGGTGCAACCGGAACCGTGTGCCGCGGCTGTTTGTTTAGTCACCGTCGTTTCTCCTTGCATTTCGCCTCACTGCAACTCGCCCATTTCAAATCCCATGTCGCCGATTTGGCCGGAGCGGCGGCCGCCGAGGCGGGTCCGTCCAATTGCGCTATCGGTGCCGAGGGCGCCCGTGACCGGCGCTTCGATCACGATTCCGTTTTCATCAATCAGGTCCGGAGCAGCGAACTCGGCGGCCCTCCAGCGGACCGTGAAACTGACGCCGGCCGGCACATATTGCGCCAGGACGCGGTGCAGCAGACTCTCCCACGCGCGCTGGCTCGCGACGGGCGCGGTGAGCCGGATGCGCAGCGTGGGAACGAGGGCCGCAAGCGCGCTGCCACCGCCGCAAAGGCGCGCCCGGCCAAGCACAGCCTTTTCGCCCAGCGTGGGCGTCCGAAGCGATACACCGGCCAGCAAAACCGGCAAGACTCCCCCAGGCTGTCCGCAGCCGCCGAGCCGGACGGGCGCGTGGTCGACCGTCAGGTCCTGGATTTCGATTTGGACGCCGCTGCCCAACAGAGACTGCAGCAGCGCCAGCAACCCTGCCCGGGTTCCGCGTCCGTCCAGCAGGTCGCGGGTCCGCTGCAGGAGGCGCCTTTTGGAATCGACCGGCAACCCGTCGTCCCACGGTAGGTCGAACCAGCGAGCCAGGTAGTCCAGCCATTCTTTCGGCGCGGTCAGGGCATCCAGGAACGACGCTGCGCCGCGGATAAGCTCGTCGAAGCGCTGGGTTGTCGACTCCAGAACCCCGGCGAGGGCCCGCACGGTTCCGGTGGCATCGTTCTTTTCGCCGCGGAAGATCGAGGGCAACGAGTTCGCGATCGAAAGATCGGGATACAGGATTCGCAGTTCCCGTAAAGGCGCGGGCGCCGTTCCCGGCGGAGTGATGACCGAAACCCGCATCCAGAGCCATTGGTCTTCGGGAACCAGCAGGGGAATGGCGATGGGCTCTGTGGCAGACGCCGGACCGGGAATGGTGTAAGTCTGGCCCGCCGCGGAATCTGATCGCGACAGTCGTTCCCAGATCGCCTCCTGCCTTTGGGATGTCGAGAGGGTTGTGTCGCCGGCGATGCGGTTGACGTCATCCTTCACCTGGGACTCGTCGGTGGTGGCAGCCTGGACTTCCAGAGCAGCGTTCTGATCCAAATCCAGAAACACTTCGGCGCGCAGCCAGCCGCGATCGCTTCCCGTGGCGGGCGAATACAAGGCGGGCGTCACCAGCGTGCTGTCGGATTCGCGCGGGCCGGAGGCGTCGCTGGAATCGAGGCGCCACAGCCCGGTATCGGCGGAGAACCAAATGATCTGGCCATAGACGGCAATGCGGATGGAATCCAGGGCGCGCGGGGGCGCCGCGCCCCGGGGCCGATCAAACAGACCGGCCAGCGGTCCATCGACGATGTCTCCCTGAGCGTCCAAAAGGAATGCCACGCCCGCCGGACCCGACGGGCCGGCCTGTAGGCCCCACAGCGCAATCCGGCTGCGCGCATCCGAGGTGAGCTGGGTGACCTTCCAGCCCGCCGCCAACTGGCTGAGATTGACGGTTTGCGAGGTCTGGCCGGATGCGCTGTCCAAGAAAACCAGGCGCGTTCCATCCTGTGAAAGCAGCGCCAGGCCGAGTCCTCGATTGACGCTCGCCATCTGCACGGATCCGGCAGCCTCGAACGGAGCCGGATAGCGTTGGCGGGCGCAGCCTTGGCAATCGAAGTGGAGCACGAGCAGGCTCGAATCGCCGCACAGGACCCAGATGCCCTCGCGGCCGTCGCCGGCGATATCGCGAACCGGCAAACCGGTATCGAGCTCCAGATCCACCTGGAAACTCCGCGGGTCGGCGCGGCGCACGATGGTTCCGCCAGGGTCAAACGACCATACCCATTCGCGGTCGGCGATCAGACGCGGGCTTTGTCCCAGAGCGCTCGACGCTCCCTCCGGCACGAAAGGCTGCCCGTAGGCGTCGACGGCAATCGACCGGCCGGCCGCGCCGCCGGCCTTGCCGGAAACGTAATATGCATACGACCCCAGCCGCGCAGCGGGGAGGAGCGAACCATCGGATTGGAGATCGAAGCGGTGCAGGAGGCACTGCATCCAGTGCTTTTGGGTCTGGAACCGGTAGGCCCGCAAAGTCGCCGCGCTCATCGGGTGCTCCCTTCAGGGGGCCGGTTCACGGTAATATCCGACGCCGTAATCTGCAAACTCGGAAGCGCCCGCTGGCCCAACTGCAAGACGGTAACGGGCTGGGCGTTGGCGCCGGCAAGCAGCTGGACGTTCTGCACCTGGGCGACGCCGGGGAGGAGACGCAGCCAGCCCTGCACAGCTCGCGCGCTCACCGGGCGTCCCAGCGGCCATTGGTCAAGACCGTTCGCGGTGACGACCGCGAGACGCTTCTGCAGCTCGGCGACAGCAGCGGCCTGGACGGTATCGGGATCGGTATTGCGCGCCGCCGTCAAGGTCGCCGTGATGCGGAGCGGCACGTACGCCGGGCCCGTCACCTGCAGCCGCTGCCCGACCGGCAACCTGGGTGCGATCCTGGAGCGTACCGCCTCCAGAAATTCGGGCGCTTCCTGGAGAACGGCGTTCGAGCTTTGGCCGTCGTGCGGACCCGTGACGACAAGCACGCGATCGCCCGTCATCCGCCCCGCATCAAGCGGCAACTCGACGGCGCGCTTGACTCCGAGGTCTGTAAAGGATCGGGCCGCCTGCTGCACATCGGCCGCCGTGACCAGCGGACGGCCGGAATCGGCCTCGATACGAGCGCCGGTCTGGAGATCGTTCAAGGTGGTTGCGTCCTGGCCGCCGATGGTCGCTTCGCGATTTGTGCCGAACGGGCCCGCGACTCCTTTGACTGTCCAAACGACGAAAGGCTGGACATTACCGGTGCTGCCTTCGCTCACAGCATATTGCACCTGGATCGGCGCGCCGTCCGGGATCAACCGCCCGTTCAATCCGTTGCCAAAAGTGAGGACTCCGCGCAACGGGTCGAGCTCGAAATGCCGGTCGTCGGGGCCGGATTGCTCCAAATCCGCGGTGCGAGTCCACGGAAACCAAACGCCGTTTTCGGCAATGTTCACTTGCAGAGCATCGTGGCCGTCTCCTTCGAAGACCAGACCATATTCCGCCAGCGTGTATTGCTGGCCGGGGGTCCCGCGGCCGAATGATCCCGGATCGTCCAACACCGGTTGCAACTGCCGGACCGGTAGCACATTCACGCCAACGCGCCGGAGCGTCGGCGGCCTCTTAAAGCCGCCACTCGCGCTGCGCACGATGAGCTGGAAACGGCCCGACTCCGGCGCAACGTGTCCCAGCGGCAGCAGAAGAACCCCGCTCTCCAGCAGGCCCGAGGTCGTGTCCTTCATTACCGCGATGGTGCGTTCACCCAGGGCATCGGCCAGAGATACAGCCAACGCGGGAGTGCGGATCGCGGGATTGGCCTCGATGGATTCATTGACGACTTCAAACCCGAGCGTGATGGGGGCATCACCGGCGGGGGATTCCGAAGGGTTGATCGCGAACGTGAGAATCAGTTGAGTGCCCGCCTGCGGAGTGTCGCCGAAAGGCATGAAAGTCGCGGTCTGTTGGGCATTCACGCGGGTCCAGTCGTGCCAGATTCCGCTGCGGAACAACGTTTCGACGCGCACCAGGGCTGCGGTGGTCAGCTGAACGGCGTCGGAGGTGTAGAACACCGGCGCGTCCGGGCGGTTCCCAGTCAGGGGGGAGCCCGCCGGGATTAAGGTTGCGGCCGGCCAGGAAACCGGAGACGCATTTTGGCCGCCGTCGGCCGAGGGCCAAATCAGCCCGCGCGCCGGCATCGGGCCATGCGGCTCGATGCCCATGAGCTGCGCATAAGCCTGCCGTTCATCACGACGCAAGCGGTCCATGGAATACATCTGCGCCTCGGCGATCCATGCCACCAGCTCGATCAGCATGATGCCGGGATCGTGGACGTTGTGATCGGTCCACGCCGGCGCGAGCGTTGGGATCATGGAGCGGCCGAGAGTGACCAATTCGTCGAACGTGAGGGCGTTCAACGACAGCGTCAAATTCGTCACGCCCCCACCTCCACGTCTACCGTCTGGAACTGGATGGTGATGTCTTCGGCCGTGATAACCGGCAGATCTTCGGGCCGCGGCGTCTGTACGGCGGCGCCGCCGAACGTCGCGGCGAGGGTGACGCTCTCGATGGACTCGAGGCTCGGGACGCCGTCCAACGCGGCGGAGATATCCGTTTCGGTGGGTAACGTCCCCAGCGGCCAGCCCAACCGGTCCAGACCGCCCGTCGCCGGATCGACGAGGGCCAGAAGGCGCCTGGTGGTTTCGCGGCCCACGGACCCGCTGGAATCGATGGATTGAATCGCCAGAGTAAGCGCGACCTGGACCTGCACGAGCCGCGGCGGAAGTTTGACGATGGCCGCAGGCGCCGCGAGCGCGGGGGATGTGCAGCGCGCGAGCTCAGCGAGCAGGGCCCGCCATTGAGCCTGGGAGGGCAGCGGATTCTGCCCGCGTACGACCGCCACCAATTGGATTCCCGCGCCGGAAGGCAGAGCGCGAGCCTGCACGATGTCCCGCGACGATTGCACCGCCAGTTTCTCGAAATCGCGAAGCGTCAAGGCGCGATCGCGCATGAATTGATTGGCGGGGGCGTAGCGGATGACTTCCTCGGGCGTTTGCGGATCGGAACCTCCGGCCGCGCCGTCGGGGTTGACCACGCGTTGAACGCCCTGCACCGCGGCCGTCAAGTTGATGGCGCTCCAGGCAGCGATACTGTTGGCGGCAGCCCCGCCGCCGCGTTTATAACGGATCGCCACAATCGAATCGGTTCCGATGGGGGGAATGCTCCCATGGACGCCATCGCCGAACACAATCTCGCCGGAATCGCTATCGAGCGAGTAACAGCGATCACCTTTGCCCGCCGCTTCGATGACATCGATCTGCTGCCATAAGACCCAGGGCCCTGCCTGGCCGGTGGAGAGCTGATCGAGAACGCTGTTGGGATCGTCCTGGCGGAGAGCCTGGACATCTTCGTCGCCAAGCGGCTCGAGCACGCGCAGCTCGAGGCTTCCCTGCAACACCGGCGGCCGCGCCAAAAACACGGTCTGACGGGGCGCGCCATTGGAAGAGCCCAGATGCTCCAGCTCTTGCGTTTGCGAGGCGCGCGCATAGACCGCGTTGAGATAGGCGCCCAAGATATTGGGCGCCCAATTGGCGCCCGCGAAACCGGCTTTTGGGCGCAGGCGTATCCAGCGGAGAGCGCCCACTCCGAATAATTCCGCCGCCGGGGGAGATTTCGAGAGAGAGAACGTGAGCACGCCGCTCTCACCCAAGCCGCGAGTGCCATCTTCGGGCACCAGGGCTTCGAACCCGGTTTCACGAAGCACGTCGACCTGCAAGGGGAAGGCGGCGTCGCCGAAATCCTGATCCTGCGCGAGGAACAAAACACGGAGCGGGCCGCCGGAGATCGGCGCATCGAAGCCGAGATAGAGGGCGGGGTCTCCGGCTCCGGGATCGGGTGTCGTGGAAGAAGATGCCCGGCGGATCGATTCGGCGAGGGGCATGAAAAATTCGACTTGGGCAGCGGCGGCCGTGTTGGCGGCAGTCTGGTCGCGCATCTCTCCGCCGTCGAAGGTGAGGATGTAGTCCGGATCGGAGGAGCAGCAAACCGAATACGTGAGATTGACCGAAGCCAAGACGGGCGGAGAAACGCTATCCAGGGACCGGTTAACGGTTTGGATCGTTCCGCCGGGATTGTTGGGATCGGGCTTGGTCGATACCGTGACCGTCTCCTGTCCGTAATCGCCGCCAACCAAGCGGGCGCGAATCCAATAACTCTTCCGGCCCGCGACATCTCCCTGCTGCAGGTTATTGGGCACGCAAAAGCTGACGATGCCGGTCGACAGCAGGTTGGAGGTAGTGTCGTTGAGCCCGGGTATGGTCCACCACGCTTGTCCGTCAAAGTATTCCCAGGAAAGCGCGGGATTGGCAGTCTTATTCGCGGCGAGAACGACGAGCGCGCCAAAGATGGCGTTGGTGATCAGGGTAAAGTTATGAGCGGCAACCGCCGGCCGCTGAGTCCAGGAATCCTTCAGGATCGCTGCCGCGGCTACAGCAGGGGCCGGCGGGTCTAAAAACAGGAGCGGGTTTGGGGCCGGCTGGGCGCCGCCGAAATAGGCTCCGGCGGCGAGCGAGGGGAACGGTGCGGCGAGCAGCGGCAGAAGCTGAGGATTTTGCAGGGTGACCGCTTGCACGTATTCGTACGTAATGCTGGTGGGCGCAGCCACTCCCTGGATGTTCGGAGCCACCGTAATTGTGTCGGCCGCTGTCCGCGGCGATTGCACGGTGTGAATTGAAACTCTGGTCCCCAGAGTAACGGCCAGCGCGTCGCCGACCTGGGGGTTGTTCGGATCGGTGTGGAGCAGAGTGATTGTCGTCGGGGAATCGGCTCTCCCCGCGAACTGATTTCCAGAGGTATTGCGATAAACACCGACTGCGCTGACGACACGGGCCCGCGCGGAATGTTCGACCCGGACCCAGCGATTGACGCCGTTCAGCGCCGCATCATGGGCCAACGCGAAGGCCCGGCGATGTCCTCCGGAAAATTTGGCGTCCACAAAATCAAACTTCTTTGGATAGTCGGGGGCATCGTCGACAACGAGCGCCGTCGCCAGTTTCGTGTCGGGGATAGCGGTTGGGGTCAGGCCACTTGGGTTGAAGGGCCACACCAGAATCGAGGCGCTCGCGCCAGGCGCGATGGCGTTTTGCGGCGTAAGCGCGGGAGAACCTACCAAGTCGGACCTGGCTTGCGACAAATAGAGGACGGAACTGTCGGCCAGGGCTCCGGATGCCTGTGGAAACCATGCGGCCAGTTCGTGATCGCCGCTGGCAGCCGTGGTGGTGAATACGACCGCAATGCCATCCGGGGAATCCCACCAGTCGAACGAATATCCGACCACGCCGGCCGAAACGTTCACACGGGACGCCGCGGCCCCTCCTGCGGTGTAGTCGAACGTCCAAGCGTCCAACTGGCCGGCCGCAGTCGGCGCGACAAAGAGGACTTCGTCCGGCGGCGCCGACGGAGCCGATCGAACGGCCAGAGGCCTGCAATCCGGAAGGATCACCGGCAGCTTCTTCAGTAACACGCTGGCCGCGCCGCCTGGATTGGGCACATACAGCGACGGTCTGCCGTTTTTTTCCACCGCGATCCATCCGTTGCCAAACGGCGCTGCCGTCAGCGGCACCTGGTCGGTGAAAATCGGCGCAACGCCGGCCCATGTCGCTCCGGCTGGGCCCGGCACATCCGTCCAGGTGGGAGTTGCCGCCGTTTCCCAGCCCGGAGCGAGAGTCGTCTCGGACAGAGCACCGTGACTCAAAACGATCACGTGGATGTTTGTGCCATCCCGCAGCAGCAGGACCGCTGGTGCCATCTTGGAGTCGCTTCCGGCAATGGGTGTGCCGAGGGAGTACCATTTTCCGGACTGGCCCGGCGTCGGGTTTTCGGACCAAATCCACAAATCCTTCTCCGCCATCGCCGCTACGAGCAGATCACTGCCGCGGGTGTAGGTGCTCAGACGGCCCTGAGTTTGTGTAAGCAGAACGGGAGTCGCGTTGACCGTGGCGGCGCCGGCGTCGTTGATGGGAGGCCGGACGGCTTGCAGTTGTGTGACGGGCGGTTTGAGAGGGTTGGTCTCCTGACGCATGCGGTGGAGGTAGCCATCGGAGCCGATCCCGAAAAGCATCACGGCGCCGCTCCCGCCGCCGGACTGCGCCGCGGAAAACGAGGCCGCCGTCCCGTCCTGCGCTTCGAAACAGATCTGGACGGATGCGTTGCTCTTGGAGAAGGCCTCGGGACAGCCGAGATAGAACGCATCGAACAGCCGCGGCTCGCGGCCGAGAGGATAAAACGGCGAGTCCAGCACGAGGGGCGTCGTGTTGGCAATACCCTCGACGGCGACATTGGATTTCGTGTCCGGGGGACAGGGCATGGCGTTGTCCGGGTTGCAGCCGGTGGAATTGACCCGGAGGGAAATATGGGGAGCGGTACGAACCCCGGCGGAAGGCGGGTTGATCGTTCCCCTCAACCAGCGGCTGGACTTGCCGCCGATCGGAAGCATTTCCACTGATCCGCGGTCCTTGTTGAGTACCGGCGCGTTTGCGGAGCCCAGCGGCTGCCAACCGAGCGCCGGGTCATTGCCGCTCTTGCCCCAATACGACCATGTGATATCGGTATCGCTGATGCCGGAAATTTCGATTTGCGCGTCGGCGGGCAGATTCAGCAGCGATTCGCTGCCAATGTAAAGAGCATGTTGCTGGAGGTTGCGCCGGGCGGCGCCGAACGGATCGAACGACGATTGCAAGGTCAGGATTTGGCCGGCCTGCAGATCCTGGGCCGCCGCCGGCGGCTGGCCCGGCACAATTTCCGGAGTGCCTACCGGCGGATCCACGGTCACCAGTCCACCTTCAGCCTTGGTGACGCGGTAGAGCAGATTGGTGGGCTGGTGCAATAGAGTAGGCAGCGCATCGAGTCCCAAGGCAGGCTGGAGTTGAATCTGCAGCGAATTCGCCTTGGCGGTCGACTGGACGGTCCAACTGTCGGGCCCAGGCTTCGGCCCGTCGAGACTGGAGAAACCGGCGGGCGGGAGATAGAACGCGTCCTGGGAGGGATCGACGGCGCACAGTGACGCCAAAGATCCGGGGACCAGCATGACGTCGTCTTCGGTTTCAAACGTCACGGGCTCGGAGGACGCCGCGGAACTGGATGGAGGCGGAGTCGCCTGCACCTGGACCGGGGCCGCGGCGAGGACGGGCTCGGAGTTGGCGGTGAGGCTGAACACGAGCGGCACACGTGCGGCCTGGGCGGCCTTACCGCGCACGCCCAGCCAGTCGAGGAACCCGCGATACATCTTTTCCGGCATTTTGTCGAGCCGCTGCGCGACTTCCGATTCGAGGCGCGCGGCGATCGCGAGCAACGCGCCGGCGGAATCCGAGCCTTGGGCGAGAGGGCGCCATTCGGGCAGCCATGCTCTGGCCCGGTCGACTAACTCTTTGTAGAGCTCCGCCCGGCGCCTGGTTTCGAAGCGGGGCTCGCGCAAGCTGGTCATCCGCGGCTCCCGGCGGGCCGGCCCGCACCGCCCTCACGAAAATAGAACGGGTAGACCAAGTTGTCCTTCTGATTGGTGAGGCGCACGCGATAATCCAGCTCGATATTCAACAAACCGGCAGGGGCCTGGCTGGTATCGACTTGCACCGCGAGAACTTCGATGCGCGGCTCGTACTTGACCATCGATTGGGTGACGGTGGTCTCAATGCGGGTCACCAACGCCATGTCGATTACTTCGAAGACGAGATCGTAAATCCCGCAACCGAAGTCGGGGCGCATGACGCGCTCGCCGGGCGCGGTTCCGAGAATGATCCAGATAGCCTGGCGGACGTCGGCCTCATATGCCGCCATGGCGACGTCGCCGGTCAGCGGATCAATGCGCACCGGGTGGGCCCAGCCGACGCCAAGCCAGTCCTTCTGCTGCGATGGAATCGGGTGCTTCATCCGATCAGCACCGTGGGCGCGCCCGCCGCAATGGTGTTGGGCCCGCCGGGCTCGACGATAATGTCGCCCTGACGCGCCGCGGGCATTCCGCCGACAAGAACGGTCGCGCTGCCCACGGCGACGGTTCCGCCCACGTGCGGCTGGAGGCCGTTGACGAGAGGGCAGGCGTGAAAGTCGGCTGCCGCACGCCAGGCCGGCAAACTGCCGATCAAAACTGTCGGGCAGCCGGGCCCAGGTGAAAGCGGGGTTCCGTGACTAGTCATATCGGAGACTCGAGCAGCCGGCAATCCCATATGGTCCTCAGTTGATGTTGATGACCCCGGCCTTCAAGCTCATGGATGGGCCGGCTTGCAAGTCCATCGTGCCGCTAGCCTGGATGGAGATTTGGGGCGCCTTGATCTCGACCTTCGTGGCGGCCTGAATGGAAATTGATCCGCCGCTGCTCTGGATGGAAATGCTATTCCCGTTGCCGTCGTCCACCACAATGCCGTTGTCGTCGATCGCGATCTTCTTACCGTCGTTCAGCTCAAGCTGCACCAAACCCTTGCTTCCGTCGTTGAAGGTCAGCTTGTGGCCCTTGCGGGAACGCACGACACGGATATCGTTTTTGCCGTCCGCGTTGGTCTCCGGCGACTGGTCTTGCCCGTTCCACAGCGAGCCGACAACGTATGGGAAGCGCATATCGCCGCGTTCGAATGCCACCAGGACTTCGTCCTGCACTTCCGGGATGAAATAGATTCCGCGCGTTTTGCCCGCCATCGGCATGGCGACGCGGGCCCAATAGCTTTCCTGCGGCTGGCTGTGCCAGGGGTAGCTGACCTTGACACGGCCCTGGCCGCTGTCGTCCTTGTTCTGGCGAACGATGGCGACGGCAACGCCCTTGGCATGACCGCCTGCTTCGAGAGTCACTTCACTGGGGGCTGGCGCTTGCATCAAGCTCATAAGGAGGTCTCCTTCACTTTCACGCGGGTTCGGTAGCCGCTGCCGTCGACTTTGTGGGTGGTCTGCTGAATGTAGTAAGTTTTGGAAAACGGATCGCCTAAATTACCGAGGTTGATGTTGCGATCGGGCTGAAGATCCGGCAATCCGATGCTTTCGGCTTCACCGGTCAAGAAATTCTTGGCGTGCTCGTTCAAGATGGCCTTGGCGCGCCGATCGGCCTCGGCGGTGGTGAACACCGGCTGGCGCACCTGCAAAACGGGAGCCTTGCGCACGACTGCGCGCAAGCGCTCGCCGCCGCTCTGGCGCCGCGGGTCGCGGCCGGACTCATCACCGGCCACCGCCTTGCCAACGATGGCCTTCTTTTGCTGAGGATCCCATCCATACACCTCGACTTGCGACACCTGCGCGGCGAGGTTCGCTTCGGGCTTGAAGTTCAGCAGCGTCCGGCCCCACAGCAAATCGACGATTCCATCGCTCTTGTCATTCGGTTTACCGAAACGCAGTTTCTTGGACGAGGAAACATAGAACTCGAAATAATTGCGATCGGCGAGCTTCTTCATCAGCTCGAAGTCGCTTTCCTGGTTCTGCTCGATTTGGGCGTGAACTTCCTGCGTGGTCTGAATATCTGCATCCAGCCCGTATTCACTGGCGAGGTTGGAGATGACGCCGCTATCGGTGATGTTTTTCCAGTTTCGCGACTGCTTGCCCAAAGTGAGCGGAAAGAGCCCGTCGTAACCCGCTACGGTCAGTTCCGGCGAGCCCCCTTCGGAGAAACTGGTGGTGATTTCCGTAATCGTACCGGTGATGAGCGTGGGAAGCCGCGAAAAGTCGCCGTATCCGAGCGCGATTTCCACGGTGGCGCCGAACTTCAAAAGCTCCAGGACGGGTTGCCCGTAAGCTGTCAGGAATGCGTGCTGGCTGTCGCTGAACGTGTTCGCCGCCGTAAAGCTGAACCGGCCGGCGGCCCCCAATGCCAAATCGACCTCGACCTGCGGAACCGCCACGCCCAACGTGTGGGTCAAGGACTGGCCGTTGACCTTGACCAGAAACGTGGGGGCGTAAAAGGCGCCGTTCGAATTAGAGAAGTCCGCCAGATCCATTTGCAGGCTCCAATGAGGGGACCATCACCCAATCGCCCGGGCGGATATCGCGCGGGTCGTCCAGATCGTTCTTCCCGGCGATTGCGCGCCACTGGGTAACATCGCCATATTCGCGCCAAGCCATGGCCCACAAGCTGTCGCTGCCGACGATCACGCGACGCTTGGTCTTATCCGCCGATTCCAGCCGGGGATCGTTGACCAGTTCGGCCAGCGTCTTGTATTCCTTGAACGCGACGTTGAGGGCCGCCCGGGCGGGAGTACCGTCGGGGCGAAACAGAGTGATCTTGCGCGAAAGCTTGTCGAGGATCGCGGTGAAGCTCAGTTTTCCCCACACAAAACGCACGTGGGGCGGCGCGTGCAAAACGGCGTCGATCTCGAGGAGCTGAGCCAATTCATCGACGCGGTCTTTGACGCTCTTTCCATCGCTGGGCGCATCGGTATAGTCGTCGAAGAACAATTCCATCGAAAGAACGGCCGACTCCCCGTTGATAAATTGCAGCAGAGGGCCGGCGAGTCCGGGAACCGCGGTGGCTTTATAAGTGTTGGCTCGTTCAATGGTGTATTCGAAGGGATTGAACAGGACCGCATAGCGATTACCCTGCTTGGAGCCGTCCAGGACCTCGATTGTGGCTTTTTCCAATTTCAAGAGAGCCTCCTAAATGCCTCGCCGCTCGCGCTCGATGCGCAGATGCCGCTCGATACGCTTCATCACGTCTTCCGCCAGCCGATCCATAGCAGGGCCTTCCAGCCGGAAAGCGGCTTGTGCAGGGGCGGAATCGATCCTGGACCGCGAAGGTTCCGGGAAAGCGCGGGAAGGCGCATTCTCCGACACGCGACCCGGATTCGAAGCCGGGCTCGGGGTCTCCCCGCGCGCTTCGCGCAATGATGGCGGATTTCGCCGCCAAACCTGATGTACGGGAGACGGAGCGGTGGACGCCGGGCGCGGCAAAGGCGGCGCCCCTTCCCCAGCCGGACGCCACCTCGATGCCTGACGGTGGATCGCCGGTTTGTCTTCATGCCACCGCCCGATCGCGGCCGGTGGCGCGGCGAGCCACGTACGGAGCGCAGTGTTTGCGCTATAGACCCGCGGCTCGCGCATCTCGGAGCGGATGGACTGGCGCAGTACCGGCGCAGGTTTCAGGTCGCCGGCACTCCCCGCCGCCGGCGCGGTATTTCCGGCCTTCGCGTTCCGCTCGAGCCAGTCGACGCGGTGGGTGGCGCGGAAAGCCCGCCTTAGTTCATGCGTGCCGCTGAAGAGATGGCGCGTTTCAACGGAGCGCTCGCGAATATTCGTCAGCTTGCGGGGCACGTGCAGATGCCGGAGCGCGCCCACGCCGGGCGGGGCCGCCAATGCCGGCTGCGCCAACAAGAACGTGTTCGCCGCAACATATTGCGAGACGAGCCGCGTGGCTTGCTGTGTGTGGTAGTGGTGGTGGGTGAAATACGAACGCGTGCCGGAAGGAGAACCCCACACACGCGGCGCTATCGCTGCAGGCTGATACCGGCTGAGTACTTTTCGGAAGATCAGCGAGACAGGCCAGTACCAGGGAACGCGCCGCTGCGCGCCCGAAGGCCATACGCGTGGACGAATGCGCGGTTGGGCCGTCATGCCTTTCGAATCCCTTCGTGCGCCAGCTCGATGCTCTCCACGACCACCTGGGTCGCTAAGGCATCCAGGTCAGTGCCAGCCCACTTGACTGGGAATGCGCGTTCCACGAGCCACCGCCAGACCTCCTGGTCGGCCTCGTCATGCAAGGCGACGGTAATCGTCCGGCGCTCGATGCTTCCTTCGACCACAGCGTCGTGCCAGGACCATAAGTATTCGTCGACCAGGCCGCGCTCGAGAATCAGGTTCCCATAGGTAGTCTGCGTGGCCAGTTTATGCTCGTAGTCGTTCACCCCGCCTTCGCGCCGGGATTCAAATTTCGTTTCCCGTACCAGCCCCTTCACGCGGCTGAATCCGCCGTGCTGGACCTGATTGAATTCCACACGAAAACGAAAGCCCCGATACGGATCGTTGCGCATTACGGCCTCTCCCTAGAGGTTTTCGAACGGGTTGTCGGGAGCGCCATCCAACTCGCGGTTGATGCGGGAAATCTCCCGGCACCAACGGCGCCGCTCCGCGTGTTCCAGGCTAAGCAGTTCATTGGGTCCCCAGTGAAAGTGATAAGCGATGAAGGCCATCTCCTCGCGCAACTGCCGCTCGGGATAGGCCCTCAGGCTTCCCCCACGGCATGAAACCCCCTTCCGGCGAGATCGCCGTTCAGGGGAGCCGCAACCGGTTCGCGCACGGGCGCGGGCACGTCGTCGCTTCCGTTGATACGCTCGTACGTGCGCTGGAGATAATCCAAGTCGGCGGCGAACAAGCCCTCGATGGTCTTGGTATCGATGGACGGGACGTCGCCCAGTTTGAGAATGACGCGCGCAAGCACGATAATCGCCAGGTAAGCGGGGTTCTGCTGAACCCGCGGGTCGCGGAGGGGCAAAATTTCATCGGCCGCGGTTGCCAGCCGCATGACGCCGCGGCGATGCAAGACGCCGTTCGCATCCAGATACCCTTTGGGCAACGTGAATTCGACTTCGGTCTGAAGGACAGGAGCGTGCGTATTCATAAAGTCCCCCGGTTATTGAACGCGTTCGATGCCTTCGTTGACCAGTTCCAGCAGCTCTACGAACACTTCGTTTCCTTTGCCATTGAGGCCGCTGGGCTGATACTTCGTCGGCCAGGCCTCGCTGACTACGAAGCGCGCTTTGTCGGTGCCGGATTCATCCTGGACGACGATCGCCACCTTTTTGCGATTGCTTTGGATCTGGCCGGCCACAATCGCCTTGTGCCAGTCATGCAGCTCTTTCGAGTCGGTGACGCCCCATTTCAAGGTAATGTTGCCGTATTTGGTCAGCCCGTCGAGCTTGCGGACGTGGGCCGGATCGGTGCCGTCGCGATAGTCGACCGCGTCGGTAATGGTTTCACCGATTGTGACCTCGCTAAAATTGGCCTGCGTGACAGAGTCGATTTCCAGGCGAAAACGAAAGTTGCGGATTGGATCTTTGCGTGGCATGGGCGGTCTCCTTTAGTGTTGGGGCTCTGCAGTCTGCTGGAACACACGGAAAATCACAAATTCGGCCGGCCGCACCGGTGCAATGCCGATTTCGCAGATGAGGCGGCCGCTGAAGATGTCGTCCTGAGTCATGGTGGTGCGATCGCAGGTAATGAAGAACGCCTGGTCTTCGGTGATCCCCATCAACGCGCCGTCCCGCCATTGAGTGCGCAAGAAAAGCCGGATGGTGTCCTTCACGCGAGCCCACAGCCGCTCATCGTTGGGTTCGAAGACCACCCACTGCGTACCCTCGTAAATGGACCTTTCCAGAAAGATGAACAGGCGGCGGACAGAGACGTATTTCCAAAGCGTGTCGGAGGAGAGCGTGCGCGCGCCCCAAACCCGTATCCCGCGCGTGGGGAAGCTTCGAATGACATTCACGCCACCGGAGTTTAGAATGCCTTGGACCGCGTCGTTGATCTCGAACTTGACATCCAGAGCGTCATTGACAATTTCGTTAGCCGGAGCTTTGAAGACGCCCCGGTCCGTATCGGTTCGGGCATAAATTCCCAGCACGGATCCGCCCGGTGGGACCGTCGTTCTCACACCCGTGTCCGGGTCGGAGATCACAATCCACGGTGCGTAGAAAGCGGCATAGCTGCTATCCCAATGATTGGTGACGCGAGGATTGAGATTGGCAGGGTCATCGTCGCGGTTGCAATCGATGACCGCGAACCGGTATTTGGACAACTCACAGTAGTCCTTGATCTTGGTTTCGATCGCCACCGCATTGTCATGCGCGTGAGGAGCATAGATCAGAGAGACATCGCGGAAGGAGTCCAGATTGAGAGCCTGAAGCCCCTGCAGTTCCAGGCGGCCCTGGCCCATCGCACCGTCGTAGTCGGCGTCGGTGAGAGGGTTCGGGTCATCGACAGCGTTCCCGTCCAGAAACTCTCCCGAATTCGCGGTGAGCGGCGGTTTGTTGGCCGGAATGGCTCCGGGGAGCGTCGTGTCGATGGTACCGAGCGTCGTCAGCGGACGATTGGTAGACGTGTCGACCAGGCGCTTTCGGAAAAAGTCGGCCGAGAGGGGATCGATGGACAGATCGTCGTAGACTTCCATGTATTGAGGCCTGGGCAGCATGCGCGGATCGTCAAATGGATCGAAGGCTTGCGCCGGCCTGGTCGACGCGGGCCAGTAGGCCAGTTTCAGGCAGAACCCGCTGTGACCACTGCCGTCTTTTGTCGACCCGTCCTGGATCCTGATCCAAACGTTCTTGCCCCATGCTCCCGGCCCGGTTGCGGAAACCGTGTATTCACCGTACGCTTTCGAGGCAGTGGTGGCTTTGTTGCCGACAATGCGGCACATATACATCTCGATGCCGCCGTTATCAAAGAAACCACTCACGGCGTACGGCGCGTACCTGGCCGGGTCGAAGATGCCTCCGAACCACCGCAGATAGTCGCTGTAACTGGTGAGCAGCCGAGGACGAAGCGGGCCTCTTTCGGTTTCTCCCAGGAATGCAGCGATGCTGGTCGGCACGCCTTCAATGGGACGCGGACCGCGTTCGATCTCTTCGACATAAACACCGGGCGTGAAATATTGCGGCATAGCTAGTAACCACCTTTCCTGGGCTCATTCTCCCGGCAGCAGTCATCAGTGGGAGGCTTCTCACGTTTCAAGCAGTTGGTGATGCAGTCCTTGAGACCCTTGGTCTCGGCGTCGTACTTATCCTGAAGAGATTTGAGGTCGTCGGGGTGCTTCTTGAGCTCCGCTTCGGCCTTGGCCAAGGCCTCCTTGGCCTTGTGATACTCATCCCAGGCGCAGTCGAGGGCATTGCGGTATTTGTCCGGAGACATGAGCCAAGGCGCGTCGAGCTTGGGAGCATGGCTGCAGTCGTGATGAGGCCACTCCCCCTTGGGGGTGCAGTTGCAGTCCTCGTCAGGGCACGGATGCTTGAACACTTCACAGCAGAGCTTGTCGGGATCGAATTCGGCGCAAACCTCCTTGCACTCGGGGGAAGCATCGAAGGGAGCCATGTGCACGTGAGAGCGGCGGAGTTGATAGAACAGATAGAGGACAACGGGCCGCTGATCCGGGGTCACCGCGTTAATCTGGTTCACCAGATCCAGATTGACTGCCAGTTGATCATCCAGGCTCTTCGCGAGCGTCTTGGTCCAGGCAAGGTGTGCCTGAGCCTTGTTGAAAGCCCACTGCGCTTCATTACGCTTGCGTTCAAACGGGCCGGCGCAGCAGTAATTCCGCCTGGCGATCTGCTGTCCGAGGCAGCACAAATCATGCATCGGCTTACAAATGCATTTTTCGATCAATCGCCTCCACTTTTCTTCTTTCAGAGGGAACTCGCACCGGATGTGGGCGCAGAGGCGTTCGACATCGACCTGGCGGGCACACCACTTCTTACGGAGGTCTGGGAATTTCGACGCATAGTCGGAGATCAGACCATCCTGCGCGTTGACAAAGTCCTGAAGTTCCTTCTGGAGGTCCGGCAGATTTTTCACCGCGAACCATGCCAGTTCGGCGTTGACTTTTTTTAATAACTCCCTGGCAGTCTCACAATTTTCGTAATCCTGTGGCATCATCTTCTCCTTTGGAATTTCACTAAATCGGCTGTAAGTTCGCCCACGCGAGTTTAAGGTCACGTCCCAACAGTTCACCGTCGATCACGCGGCCGGCCGCGTTCGGATCCGCAAGAAATGGATAGGCATCAGGAGTCGCTCGGCTCGCGTTTGGGCGGGCGAACTGGAGCCGGACCTTGAGGAGACGGCGCTGCAGATCCGGCTCCCCGTTGTTGCCGGGCTGCAGCCGCAGAAACACCCCGAACTCACCCGACGCGCTGGTAACGGCGCTTCGCTCCGGCGATGGGATCCAAGCGTTGGTGCTCAAGTCCCACCACGCGAGCTGCACCGAAGCGTCAGTAACCGGCGGAGACGGGTCCGCCGGGCCCTCGGAGAGCTGTCCGCGAATGGCGGTCACGCCGCCGGAAAAGTCGGCCGCAGCGGTCGGCCGCAAAACGATTCGCACCAACCGCTGCGCCGGTGTGGCGTGAGCCAAATCCGGCGGCGCGGGAGGCTGCGCGGTCTCCCGTTCAAAGGGCAGGCCAACCGGATCCACAGAGATTTCCGCCGGCCACGCGCCTCCTTCGTCCAGCCAGACAAAACGTCCGGACCAACTCACAATGGGTTGACCCAGTCCGGCGGCAGCTACGATGACTTGGTTCGACAGCAATTTTTGCGAGAGCGGGTCGAAGATCTCCAAAGCCAGCAGGACCTTGCGGGTCAGCGTGTCCGGGGACAGTATCTGCTGGCGTAGCGGTTGTGTATATGGCATCACGCCACCAACTGCCCAACCCCGAGGGGCTCTTCGACGACCGGCGCGCCCGCGGTTTGCGGAATGGCCGGATCGATCCATACCGGCGATACCAGATACACCACCGACGTCCGGTAATTCGCGGTGGGAAACAACGCCCAGATCCGGCTCATTTCCTCGCTGCCGATGGGATCCAGCGTGATCCGCGCGGTTTCGTTCTTCACGCTTAAACCGGAAAGAACGGGAGCGTCGTTCAAGGCCTGCATCGCCTGGCCGAGCATGGTGAGGTCCGACAACTCGTCGGCGGCGCCTTTGGTTGAGGCAGTGAGCAGGTAATAAAGATCCAGCGGCAGGCTGCCCTGGTAAACCGTAGGAGGCTGATTGGGCAACTGCGACGGAACCACGTGATCGCTGGAG
This sequence comes from Bryobacteraceae bacterium, assembly GCA_035295805.1. Classification (GTDB taxonomy): domain Bacteria; phylum Acidobacteriota; class Terriglobia; order Bryobacterales; family Bryobacteraceae; genus PSRJ01. Next base: position 55,620 of record DATGII010000125.1, read on the forward strand.
CGCAGATCGGCGTTCACGGCCACGCGGTATAAGAAAAGGTGCAGGTTGAGTTTGTCGCCGGCCGCATCGTCCAACGGGCCCACGAACACGTGCTGGGTTCCCGTGTGGGCCGGATCCAAGGCTTCTTCCAGAAGCGCTTTTACGGCCGCGGTGACGGTGTTGATCGCAGTCGAATCCATTCATCCGCCTCTAAACCACGTGTGCCGTTTCCCATCCGGCCAGTTCGCGTTCCGCGGTTACCATGCCGAGCTTGACCAGTTCGGCTCGCGTCGCGTTAATGACATGCCTCATCTCGATCGTTTTCGATCCTTCGCCGGCGGCCGCAAAGGCCGCGCGAACGGTAATCTGCCGGATGTGACCGCCGGTTAACTCGAGGCGCCGGGAAAGCAGGCGGAAGTTGATTTGGCTTACAGGCACGGACTTCGGCAGGCATTGCCGCCAGATCTTCTCGCGCGCGCCGGCATCGGGCTTCGGAAAATCGATGACGAACCGCAGCCGCCGAAGGAACGCCTGGTCCACGTTCTGGCGGAGGTTGGTGGTCAGGATGGCTACGCCGTCGAAAGCTTCCATCCGCTGCAACAGATACGCGACTTCCAGGTTGGCGTACCGGTCATGCGAATCCTTGACTTCGCTGCGGCGGCCGAACAGAGCCTCAGCCTCGTCGATCTGCAATACCGCACCAGCACGTTGCGCGTCGCGGAAGGTAGCGTCGATGAATTTCTCCGTTTCGCCGATGTATTTGCTGACCACCCGCGAGAGGTCGATCACAAACGCTTCCGTACCCAACTCGCGGGCGATCGCTTGCGCGGCCATCGTTTTGCCCGTACCGCTGGGTCCGGAGAACAGCGCCGCAACGCCGCGTCCATAGGGCAACTGCCCGCCGAAACCCCAGGTATTCAAAACGTGTGGGGCCAACTTCACGTGCGTCACGATCTCGCGCAGTTGTTGGACACGGTCCGGTGGAAGCACCACATCATCCAGGCCGAAAGCCGGTTCGATTCGCCGGGCGAAACGGGGAAGATCGGGTGAAGCCACCTTCCGGCAGGCCGCCAGCAGCGCGGCAGCCTGGCCGGCGAACGTGTCGTCACTGGACGTGTTCAGCGACGCCAGACGCACCGCCTGGTGAATGCCATCTAATGACAGCGGGAAAGCGAGGGCAGCCTGGGCGGCGTCCGAAGCGCTCAGATAGAGACCGGCTTCGGACATGGCGGCCATATAAATATCGGATAAGGCCGCAGTGTTCGATGCCCCCCGCTGCCACAAATCGCATCGCTCTCTAGGAATGGCGCCGGCAATGCGCTCCAATTCGGCAACGATCACGATGCCGGGACGCTCCGCGAGCGTCAGAGCGGCAGCGAAGCGCCGGAGCCGGTCCAACCCGCCCTCGGCATCGTTTTGGATCGCGCTCAAATCCAAAACCGGAACCGCGCGAAGCAAGAGAACGGCGCGCACGATGCGCGCTAGCGCGTCGTCCCAATCGGCAGCGGCCATAGCGGCCAAATTAGGGACGATGCGCACCAGAGAGACCTTGGATCTGAGGGCGGCGACTTCCACCATGGCGCGCCAACCGTCCAAGTCTTCGCCGCATAACGCAAGCCAGCCTGGATTATTTGTATCTTCGCCTGGCGGAGTCAGCCGCGCGGCCAACCGCTCGATTGCAGCGAGGTCGCCGCCGGACTGGAGCCAGGCGCCGCCCGGCCACGGAACGAGGCGGATTGCCTGACCCACCGCGTTGTCCGAGAACAGAGCTTCCGCCGAACCGAGCAACCAGGAGACCAGCGCAGCGTCCAGACGTACCGGATCGTCGCCGTGGGGCAGGACGTCGCCTTGGCACTCAAGCAGCCGCCAGCGGGTCAAGCCCGCGGAGGCAGCCAACGCAGTCCGGACCTTGAGGGAATCACCTAATAAGCTGCAGATCAGGGCGAGCGTGGGTGCTCGCCGGCTCATATCATCGTTCAGCACGCCATAGACGGTCTGGTAATCGGTGTCGAGTTCGGGCGCCAGACAGAGAAGTAAGGCCTGTAACTCCGGGAAGGTCAATCGGAGCGCCCGGTACAAAACGGCCAACGGCTCGTCACCGGCGGTCTTCAATCCCTCGGTCAGATCGCGCGCCGCGTTGGAGGCCGCGCGCCGCGCCGAATCGACGCCTTCACCCTGACTGATGACGCGCGGGGCAAGGAGAGCCTCGGCGGACTCACGGGTTCGGGTCAATCCGGGCTGATCGCCGGCCGCGCCAGGATTTTCTTTGAGGTAGCGAGTCAAGGTGGCATCGATCCAAGCCTTGGCAAGCGCCATCAGCCGGTTTCGCCGGACCTCTTCTCGATCCGAGTGGCCATAGAGCTGCCAATCGGGATCCGCGATGAACTTCCAGGCATCCGGCTCCCGGTGCTCATTCAGCCGGAATCTCACGGATAAGCCGGGCCCGGTTTCTTCGATTAAGAACTCTTCCTCAACCAACCAGAGCAAAGCGCGGCGGACGCGATCGAAAGTCAGATCCGCTAACGCGTAAGGCATGCGCCAGCGCGCCACATCCTCGAGGTCCTGTAACAGCGTCGGGTTGTGGAGGAAGTGTTCGAGGACTTCCTTGGCCCGCACAGGGACGGCGTGCAATGGGTCGTGTGACATCGGTTCCGGCAAACGCTTGCCGGGCCCTGTCGATGCATGCGGTCTGCCATCTCACCCACGCAGTGCGACGCGATTGCTTTGTTGGAGATGGCCTTTTTTCAAGCCGCTTACCGGTGCGATCGAAACGTCCCGCCCGGGCCCGTTCCGCAGCGTCTCGCATGCCAGGGCGTTTTAGGCGACTAATGAATATGACGCAGTGGGCGTTTTGCGTCGCGCGGTGGGACATATTTGTCCCAGCGGGCAGTGTTCCACTCAGGCGCTTAATGAGCGGCGGTCGATGTTGTACTTTTTGATAAAACGTCCGAAGGCGCGCCGGTCCTGCTGGGCTTCGCGGGCGGCGTGGGTGACATTGCCTTTGTGTTTCCGCAAAAGATCCAAGACATAGCGGCGCTCGAAATTCGCAACCGCCACCGCACGGCTCGCGCGGAAGTCCGAGCCCGGCTGCCGAGGATTCACGACCTCTCCACAAGGCAGCTCCAGATGCTCCGGCAGGATGCGGCCGCCTTCGGAGGCAACCACGGCCCGCTGCACCACGTTGTAGAGTTCGCGCACGTTGCCCGGCCAATCGTACAGAGCGAGCGCTCTCAACGCCGCCGACGAAAAAACCGGAGCCGGTCCGGCGTTCACCGCGGAGCAGTGGTCCAGAGCCGCGTAGGCGAGCAGTTCGACATCACCCTGGCGTTCGCGGAGCGGAGGCAGACGAAGGCGCAAAACGTTCAACCGGAAGAATAGATCGGAGCGGAATTGTCGATTGCCGACCACGATTTCCAAATCGCGGTTGGTGGCGGCGATAATCCTCACATCGGCAGCCTCAAAGCGGTCCGATCCCAGTGGGCGAAAACTCCGCTCCTGTAGAAAACGCAGCAACTTAGCTTGCGAAGCCAGCGAGAGCGCGTCGATTTCATCCAAGAACAGCGTGCCGCCTTCCGCCATCGCGATCAGCCCCTTGTGATCACGATGCGCATCGGTGAAAGCGCCGCGCGCATGCCCGAACATCTCGTTCTCGAAAAGCTGCTCCGGCAAGGCCCCACAATCGACCCCGATGAACGGCAAGGGCCGGCGGTTGCTGAGATGATGCAACGCTCGCGCGCACAACTCTTTTCCAGTTCCGGTCTCTCCGGTGATACAGACCGGAGCATCACTGCGCGCAAAGCGCGGCAACTGGCCGACAGTGCGCAGGAACACGGGATCGCGCCCCACCAGATTCGTCAAGCCGATCTCTTCCAGCAGCCGCCGTCGAACTGTCTCGAGAAGATATTGCGGCTGCTCCAGCAGCCTTCCCACCCGGCGGCGCAACTCCGGCGCACTAAACGGGAAGGTTACGAAATCATCAATCGCGCGGGATGCCCAGTCGAGCGTTTCTTCGCCACAATTTGCCGGAAGAACGGCCAGTACCGGAGCCGCCAGATTCTGGCTTGCGAGCCACTCCAGGATTTCCCTGTGTAATCCGGGTGAGATCGCGGCCACTATGACAAGGTCGTGCGCTTTGGGATCCAGGCCCTGGCCTGCCAGTTCAGACCAGGATGCGATGTGACACGAAAGCTGTTCGTCGGCCGTGAGGGATTCCCGAATAGTGTGAGCCTGACTGGCGACCTCGGCTTCCGCGATGAGCACCCGATACATCAGGATTCGACTTCTGGCGACGCCTGGAGTTATGCGTAGTTGACGCGGACCGATTCACTGCGCGTCGAAGGAACCCAAGACGACTCTCGTAAACTCCTGGATGGCGTCGACCGGATTATTAGAGATTAGTAAATGTTAAGCAGGTCAGGTTAATAAGTCAATAGATTCGCTCAATAATTTGCATAAATGCATATTATGTCGAGTGAGTGGAGATCATTCGAGGTTTTGGCTCACACACGAGTGCGCGTTATCCAATCGTCCCGGGAGGTGCGGAGGTCTTTTTGCAGCTTGTCTGCTTCAGTACGAAAACTTGATTTCAGTTGCGTCCGCGTCCAGTGTGCCATCGGGGAAACACACGATAGTGGGCGCATGCGGCCCGGAAAATAGGGGATATCATTTAGGCAGGCGCGTGGGCTCCGAGCCTACCGAATGCCAGCCGACAGCCGCCTGGTGCAAAATGGAATTGTGAGGGCCGGAAGGTTTCGGATCGTCTGGACCGCTACCGTTTTCACGGCGCTTTGCGGCAGGCTGCCCGCGCAGAGCACCCGAGCTGCCGACCTGGCAACTGGAAAAGTGCTGGTGATGCAGCAGAATTCGGCCGACCCGAACTTCGCCGAGTCGGTGATTCTTCTAATTCATTACGACAAAGATGGCGTCCTGGGCCTCAGGCTAAATCAGCCGTCCGCCGTGCCTCTGTCGCGGCTGAAAGATCTCCAGGGGGCGCGCAACCGGCCCGATCGCGTGTACGTGGGAGGACCGGTGGAACTCGAAACGGTCACCGCTCTGGTACGTTCGCCGAATGCGCCGCCAGACGCTATGCATGTGGCCCCGGATCTCTACGCAGTCCAGACTCTGCGGGGCATCGAAGCAGCGCTCAACGAAACGAAAAATGAGAACGGTTTGCGCGTGTATCTAGGGTACAGCGGCTGGGTGATGCCGCAACTGCAGAACGAAGTGAATTTCGGCAGCTGGTTTATCTTCGAACACGGCGAGCGGTACGTATTCGATCGCGAGCCGCGTACGCTGTGGAAGCGGTTGCTCGACCGCACCGGTGCGCAATTCGCGTTCGCGCCGGCAGCGCGCCGCCACGGATTCGTTACTTTGTCCGCCCAGCCCACGAGCGCATCGACAGATCGATTCCATCTCGATATAGAATGAATTCCGTGAGCCAAAAAGCGATTTCCCCCGGCGTGGTTCCCGTCGTACCAGGGGAATTGCCTCGCCCGCAGTAATGGGCGGGATCACTCGCAGCGATTAAAAGGAACGATCGAATGCTTCCGGATGATGCGCGGAACGATCTCAAACTGCGACTTGCAGGCTACACACGGCCCGGGCAAGAGTTACACCGGAATATCCTTTTGGACACTCTTGTCTCGTGTTTACCAAAGGATCCGCAAGTCAAAGTGCAAATTTATAATGCCGAAATCGCTCCCGGCGGCTACACAAATTGGCACTGCCATAACGGAGCGACGTTTTTTGTCGCCTTGCAGGGAATATTTGAAGCCGAGTTTGAGGAAGGAATTCTCGTGAGGGCCCGCGCCGGCGAAGTTTACAGCGAACCGATTGCAAAATTCCATCGGGGCCATAATCCGCATCCGGAAATTCCGTATTTGTGCATCGGATTCTGTCTCACTTCGCCCGATCGGGAGCACGTTACGAACGTCGTTCGTCCGTGGTGAGGGGAAAGGGAGAGGCATGTTTGGACCGGAAATGAATGCGAAGCACGGCCGGCGGCTGACGTTGCGTTGCCTGGCGGGCTTGGGGTGGGCGATGATCTGCGCCGCCGCTGCGGCGCAACCGCATCCGGATTTATCCGGCTATTGGGAACTCCGCTACGACAGTTGGAACGTACCCCAGGCTTCTGTCACGCCCGGAACGCTGGCGGGCGCGGCGGCGCAGTTGCGCCACGACATCGAGGCGATTCGCTGGTGCGATCCCATCGGAATACCCGCGCTCATGGACGATCGCGCGCCGATCGATCTCCGGCAGAGCGCTTCGGTAATTGGCATCGTCGCGAAGCCGCCGTCTTCGCAACGCTATATCTATATCGATGGACGAAAGCATCCGGAGAAGGACGAACTGGAGCCGACCACCAATGGTCACTCCATCGGGCGGTGGGAAGGCGAAGTGCTAGTGGTGGACACAATCGGATTCAACGGCCGCGGCATCACCCGCTTGCCCGGCGGCGGCGTGCGGACCCCCAACTCCCATTTGACGGAGCGTTATCGGCTGATGCGAAACGGGGAACGCCTGGACGTGACGTTCACCTGGGAAGACGCCAGCGTGTTCACCAAGCCCCACACTTATGAACTTCGCTATTACCGCATTCGGGAAATCAGCGATCCGCGCATTTTTCAATGCAACGCGAAGGACCCGGAGCGCGCCCGGTTCCTGACGGAGCCACCCGCGGCGAAGTAGATTGCGGCCGCGCCGCTGCTACTTTTGGGGCGGCGGCGTGACGGATTCCAACAAGCGCTGTTCGTAGGTCGAGTCGCGCGCGCTGTCGGTATCTTCCACCGGATAACCTTCGGGAATCTTTCGATACTTATAGGTGTAGCGAAATGGCTTGGAAAAGACGGTAGGGTCATCCCACGTGAAGGTCACCGACAGCATTTCACCGTTATCCAGAAGCTGGATGCGTTCCTCAAGATGGGTCGTGTCCTTGGCGAGTCCGCCGCCGGGAGTCCTCATGATGGGAAACCGGCTGTCGCAGACCCTGGGCGCAAAACCAACCGTGTCCACCACGAGTGTGTTCCCTTCCCAACGGCCGATG
>DATGII010000126.1:0-47004 GCA_035295805.1 Bryobacteraceae bacterium
CAACAATCATCAGTTGCTCGAAGGTTACTTTGGCGTCGTCCAGGCCCGGGCCATCGTGATGCCGCTGAATGTCCGGCTGTCCCCGCTCGAGTTGATCAACATCCTGAACCACTCCGGCGCGCGCATGCTCATTTTCGAAAACGACTTCGCGCCCCTGGTGGAACAGTTGAAACCAGCCTGCCGCCAGCTGGAACGCTTCGTCACCATTAACGACAAGGTCCCGGTCGCCGACCTCACGTACGAAGAGCTGATCGACAAAGGTTATCCCCAACGCGCCGATATCTTCGACTTCGATGAACTCGCCGTCGCTGAACTGTTCTATACCAGCGGCAGCACCGGCACGCCCAAAGGCGTCATGCTCGGCAATCGAACCTTGTACCTGCACGCCCTCGACGCCTCCAGCGTGTACAAAGACGTCGATTCCATGGTCGATCTCCACACCATCCCGCTGTTTCACGCCAACGGCTGGGGGCGCCCCCAGACCGCCACCATGAATGGCATCAAGCAGGTCATGGTGCGGCGCTTTGACCCGCCCGGCGTTCTCCGGCTCATCCAGGAAGAACGCGCCACGGCCATGTCGCTGGTGCCGACCATGGCCAACGCGCTGCTGAATTTTCCCGACCTGAGCCGCTACGATGTCTCTTCCTTGAAAGAGATTCACATCGGCGGCGCCGCGGCATCGCCCGATCTCATCCGCCGCATGGAAGAGACGTTCCATTGCTTTGTGATGGCGGGCTATGGGTTGACCGAAACATCGCCCGTCGCCACCTCGGCGCGACACAAAGGCACCGTTCAGTTTGGCGATGAACAGGATCGTTTGCGCCGTATGGCCATGGCGGGCTGGCCCATGCCCGGCTGCGAGGTGCGGGTGGTCGATGCGCAGATGCGCGATGTGCCCCGCGACATGCAGTCGATCGGCGAAATTGTCGTTCGTGGCGACCTGGTGATGGACGGCTATTACAAGGAGCCGGAAACCACCCGCGCGGTGATTACGGACCACTGGCTGCACACCGGCGATATGGCGGTGTGGGACGAGGAAAATTTCGTCCATATCGTAGATCGTAAGAAGGACATCATCATCAGCGGCGGCGAGAACATTTCTTCCATCGAGCTGGAAAAATGGATCTCGATGCACCCGGCGGTGCTGGAATGCGCAGTGGTCGCGGCGCCCGACCCCAAGTGGGGCGAAGTGCCGGCCGCCGTAGTTTCGCTCAAGCCCGGCCAGAAATTGACCTGCGAAGAGCTCCTGACGTTTCTCGAAGGCCAACTCGCGAAATTCAAGCTCCCGCGCCTGATGGAATTCGTGGAAGGTCCGCTGCCCAAGACCGGCACCGGCAAAATTCTGAAGCGCGAACTGCGCGAAACCTTCTGGGCCGGCAAAGAGCGGCGCGTGCAAGGGTGACCCATGGCGTTTGTCGACAATCAGGGCGCCAAGATTTATTGGGACGAACAAGGGAAGGGCGCGCCGGTGCTGATGATCATGGGCTTGGGCGCGGCATCAGGGCTCTGGTGGCGGACCCGGCCTGCGCTGGCGGAGCAGTACCGCACGATTGCGTACGATAACCGCGGCGTCGGCCATAGCGATGTGCCGCCCGGCCCGTACCCGATTCCCGTGATGGCATCGGACGCCGCGGCCGTGCTGGACGCGGCGGGCGTCGAGCGGGCGCACATTCTGGGCCTCTCGATGGGCGGCATGATCGCGCAGGAATTTGCGCTGCAGTATCCCGATCGGGTGCAGTCGCTCATTCTGGGCTGCACGTCACCCGGCGGGCCGAACGCGGTGCGCGCCGAACCGGCGGCCAACGAGGTGCTGCGTGCCCGGGCGACGATGACGATGGAACAGGCCGAGCAGGCGTTCATTCCGTTCTTGTACGACGCGAGCACGCCGCGCGTCGTTGTGGAGGAAGACCTCGCCAGGCGGCGCGCCTGGTATCCCAGCACGGAAGGTTACACCGCCCAGTTGCAAGGCATATTCATATGGCAGGCGTACGACCGCTTGCCGCAGATCAGCGCGCCCACGCTGGTGATTCACGGCGCCAACGACCGGCTGGTGCCGCCCGGCAACGGCCGGCTGATCGCCTCGCGCGTTCCCGGAGCGCGCCTGGTGATCATTTCCGACGCGAACCACTTGTTTACCACCGATCAGCCCGCCGCCGCCCATACCGCGATCCTGCAATTTCTTGGCGAGCAGGCGCCGCCCGCACAGGCGTAAAGCGCCCCCCATTTGACAAGTAAGTTAGCACTTACTTATAATGGACCGAAATGGTCCAATCCCAGGTCCGCCCGCGCATGTCGGGGACTGATCGCCGTAACCAATTGCTTGAGGCTGCCTTGGAAGTCTTTTCCCGCAAAGGGTTTGAGGGCACTACGACGAAGGAGGTCGCGGCGGCCGCCGGCGTGACCGAGGCCATCATTTTCCGCCATTTTCCGACCAAGCAGGCACTCTACACGGCCGTGCTGGACCAGCATGTTGAGTCCGCCGAAATACAAAACTGGCTCGCCGAAATCAAGGGATGGATGGAACAGAACAACGATCGTGAGGTGCTTCGTTCGATCGCGCGGGCCATTTTGAAGTCGTATCGCAGCGACCCGCGGTACGAACGCGTGCTGCTGTTCGCGGCGCTGGAAGGACATGAGCTGGGTCTCGCGCACAACCGGCAAATGGTCGCTCCGATCTACGAGTTGCTGCGAGATTATTTTGCCCAGAGGCTCCGCCAGGGTGGAATCGCCGACCTGCACCCGGGCGCGATCATCGGCGCCATCGCCGGCATGACCAAGAACCACGCCATGATGACACAGATGTTCGGTTACAACACGGAGATCCCGACGGACGAGGAAGTCATTGAAAGTTTTGTTCGGATCACAATGAACGGAATCCGACCGTCCGCCGTCGCATCCAACACGGAAAAGAAATGATTCGCTTCGCTACATTCGTTGCACTCAGCGCCATGCTGATTCTCGTGGGCGGCTGCTCCCGGAACGCCCAGACCGTTAATGCACAACAGAGCGGCACGGCGGCTATCCCCGTGTCCGCCGCGCAAGCTGTCACGAAAACCGTACCGGCATCGTTCGAGGAGACCGGTACCTTCAACCCGGATGAGACGTCGGACGTGGCGCCTTTGGTAGCCGGGCGTGTGATTGCGACTCCGGTGGATGTCGGCGATTTCGTCAAGCAGGGGCAGGTCATCTGCGAGCTCGACCATCGCGACGCGCAGCTCAAGCTTGACCAGGCCAAGGCGCAGCTCGATCAAGCCGTGTTCGCACTGAGGCAAGCGCAGTCGAGGATTGGTGTGACCGAAGGGGCCGATTTCGACGCCGATAAAGTCCCTGAGGTGGCGGCGGCCCGCGCCAACTACGAATCTGCGGTCGCGCAAGCCAAACTGGCGGCGGCGGATGCCAGGAGGTATGAAGGCCTGGTGCGGACGGGTGATGTGTCGCAGTCGACCTATGAAAAGGCGCGCACCCAGCAGGAGACCGCCCAAGCCCAGGTGAACGCCGCCAGGCAGCAGTACGAAGCGGCGGCCAACCTGGCGCGGCAGAGCTATCGCGGCGTCGAGTGGTCGCAGGCTTCGCTCGAGGGAGTGCGGTCGCAGCTGGCGCAGGCGCAGAAAGCGCTGGATGACACAACCATTCGCGCCCCGTTCGACGGCTACATCACGGCGCGGCCGGTTTCGGCCGGCGAGTACGTCGCGCTTACCAACAAGATCGGCACCATGGTGCGCGTCGGTGTGGTCAAGCTCGAATTGCAGACGCCGGAGCAGCGCGCCGGCCAGACGCAAATCGGCATGACGGTGGTGGCGCGGGTGGCGGCTTATCCCAACCGCGAGTTCACGGGAAAGGTGACGGCCATCAACCCCTCGGTCGATGCGAACTCGCGCGTCTTTACGGTGGAGGCCCGCTTCGAAAATCCGAAGCGGGAGTTGCGGCCGGGCATGTTCGCGACCGCGCGGGTTCTACTGCCCGGCGGCGAAAATGCCGTGTATGTGCCGCGGCGCGCGGTGATCCGCGATAAGACCACCGATTCCTACCAGGTTTTTACCGTGGCCAACGGCAAAGCTCATCTGCGTGTGGTCGTCCCCGGCGATGTGGATGGCGATCTGATTCGGATCAATTCCGGGCTATCCGGAGGTGATCTGGTGGCAACCAGCAACCAGAGCGAGCTGTTTGACGGCGCGCCGGTTCAGACCAAGTCTTAGGATTCGAATTCATGCACGCTCTTGCACAGCTCTGCGTCAAACGGCCCGTCTTCGCCACCATGCTGGTCCTCTCGCTGGTCGTGGTCGGGATATTTTCATATTTCAGCCTCGGAGTCGATCTGTTTCCCAAGATCGACATTCCGACCGTATCGATTACAGTGCAGAATCCGGGTGCGTCGCCGGAGGAAATTGAAACCGAGATCACGAAAAAGATCGAGGATTCGGTCAACACCATCAGCCAGGTCGATGAGGTGCGTTCGACTTCCTCGGAGGGCTATTCGGTGGTTACCGTGACGTTCGAGCTCTCGAAAGATGGCGATGTGGCGGCGCAGGAAGTGCAAAACAAGGTCAACCTGATTGTCCCGGATCTGCCGCAAAGCGCCAAGCAGCCGGTAGTGCAGAAATTCGACCCCGATGCCACGCCGGTTATGCAGATCGCGGTCTCGGCGCCGCGCTCGTTGCGCGACGTGACGCTGATCGCCGACAAGCTGATCAAGCAAAAGCTGGAAAACGCGAAAGGCGTCGGCGAGATCACGATCGTCGGCGGCGTCAAGCGCGAGATTCACGTGATGGTGGATCCCGACCGGCTGCGCGCCTACAAACTGACCGTCACCAACGTCTTGAACGCGGTGCGGGCGCAGAATCTGGAACTGCCCGCAGGCACCCTGAACGCGGGCGCTCGCGAGTTCAGCGTGCGCACCACGGGACGAATCACCGAGCCCTCGCAGTTCAATCAGGTCACCATCGCCAATCGCGGGGACTACGTTGTCAAGGTGAAGGATATCGGCTATGCCGAGGACAGCGCCGAGGAGCCGCGGAGCGCCTCGCGCCTGGATGGCAACGCCGCCGTTACCCTGGTCGTATCAAAGCAATCGGGCGTCAACACCGTGGCGACTTCGGACGCGGTCCGGCAGCGCCTCGACGAGATTCGAGCGAGCCTGCCCAGGGATGTGCGGGCCAACATCATCAGTGATCAATCGACTTTCATCAAGGCCTCGATCGACAACATCAAGCGCCACCTGATTGAAGGCAGCATCTTCGCGAGCATCATCATTTTTCTGTTCTTGACCAACATCCGGACCACGCTGATTGCGGCCATCGCAATTCCGACCTCCATCATCTCGGCTTTCGCCCTGATGGCGGCAATGAATCTCACGCTGAATTCGATTTCGATGCTGGCGCTGACTTTGATGGTGGGAATCGTGATCGATGACGCCATCATTGTGCTCGAAAACATCTACCGGTTTATCGAAGAGAAGCACCAGTCGCCCTATGCGGCGGCCATGGAAGGCACCAAGGAAATCGGCTTGGCCGTTATGGCGACCACGCTCTCGTTGCTGGCGGTGTTCCTGCCGGTGGGATTTATGGGCGGCATCGTGGGCCGGTTCATGAGCTCGTTCGGCTTCACCGCGGCATTTGCCGTGGCGGTCTCCCTGCTGGTTTCGTTTACGCTGACGCCGATGTTGTGCTCGCGCTTTGTCAAGGTGTCCGAAGGGAAGAGCCGTCACTCGAAGGATTCGCGGATTTTCCGGTTCCTCGACCGCCACTACACGCGCATGCTGGTATGGGCGATGGCGCACCGCAAAACAATGGTTGCCCTGTGCGTCCTTACCGTAGTGAGCATCGTGCCGCTGTTCATGTTCGTGAACAAGAATTTCACGCCGGCCACCGATCAGGGCATGTTTAACGTGTATCTGCGGGCGCCCGAAGGGAGCTCCCTGGCGGCAACCACCAACATGGCCGAGCTGGTGGCGCAGGATATCCGGAAGCTGCCGGGCGTCGACCACACGTTGACAACCGTCGGTTCGGGTGTCGAGCGCGCCGTCAATAATGCGACGGTGCTCGTGAAGCTGAAGGATCTCGATCAACGCAATGTCGGCCAATTCGATCTGATGGCGCGCGCTCGCGAGCTTCTGAAGAAGGTGCCGCCCGAAGTGCATACCGGCGTCGGGCAGGTGTCGCAAGTGGGCGGCGGCAACAATTTCAACCAGGCCGACGTCATGTACGCCATCCAGGGGCCGGATCTCGAAAAGTTGTCCAAATATTCGGATCAGATGCTGGCGTACTTGAAGACTCTGCCGATGACGGCCGACATTGATTCGTCGCAGCGCAACGGCACTCCGGAGGTCAGGCTCGATATCGATCGCGCCCGCGCCGCCGATCTTGGCGTGTCGGTCATGGATATCGAACAGGCGCTCAATACGCTTGTAGCGGGGCAGACGGCCTCGCAATTCGATGCCGGCGAAGACCAGTACGATGTGGTGGTTCGGGCGCAGGAGCAGTTCCGAGGCAGCCCGGAAGGGCTCGCCAAGATGACGGTCCCCTCTTCGAAGGTAGGTTCGGCGGGCCTGGATGAGGTGGTGCACATGCATCCGGGGACCGGGCCGGCTTCCATCAACCGCCTGCAGCGCCAGCGGCAGGTGACGATCCTGGCGAACGTGCTGCCCGGCGGCTCGCAATACGAAATCCAGAATAAACTGGCGCAATACGCGCAGAACCTGGGCATGGATCCCGGGTATGGCGCGGCGGCCACCGGCCAATCCAAGGAACTCGGCCGAACCGGCTACTACTTCGTCTTGGCGTTTTCGCTGACGTTTATTTTCATGTACATCGTGCTCGCGGCGCAGTTCGAATCCTTCGTCCATCCGATCACCATCCTGCTGACTCTGCCGCTTGCCATTCCGTTCGGCATTGTGTCGCTGCTGATCGGCGGGCAATCGGTGAACATCTTCTCCGGTTTAGGTCTGCTGCTGCTGTTCGGAATTGTCAAGAAGAACGCGATTCTGCAAATCGACCATACCAACGGCTTGCGCGCGCATGGGATGGCGCTCTACGACGCAATCATCCAGGCCAACCGCGACCGCCTGCGTCCGATCCTGATGACCACCACAGCGTTGGTGGCCGGAATGATTCCGCTGATCGTTTCGGGTGGGAGCGGCTCGGAGCAGAATCGATCGATCGGCGTGCTGGTCGCCGGGGGACAGACGCTGTGCCTGCTGCTGACTCTGCTGGCGGTCCCGGTGTTCTATTCGTTGTGGGACGATCTCGGGCGGTCGTTGTCGACGAGCCATGCGGGGAGGTTCTTCGGGCGAATCCGGGCCTTGCTTCCGAAACGGGCGCGCCCGGAGCCGGTCGAAGCGCCGGTGGCGCGCCAACCCCTCCCCGGGGGAACCTTGTAATGGGCAGGAGATGGACGCTTGGCCTGTGCACCACGTTCCTGATTGCCAGCGCAGTGGGGCAGCAGCCGGCCGCGGCCCCGATCCAGCCGCTCACCGAAATACCGGTGCCGCCGCGCGTCGGCCTGATGGGCCGGACCACGATGAGCCTGGCGGAAGTGATCGAGCGGGTGCTGAAGAACGATCGCGACCTCGAGATTTCACGGATTCTGCGCGAGGAGGCCGGGTATAACGTAACGGCCGCGAAGGGCGCATACGATCCGGTGGTAGGGCTGCGCGTCGATCACAGCAAGGTGGTCACCCCGATCGCTTCGTTGATTGGAGGAGCGCCCAACGGCCAGTTGGTGCAGACACAATGGGATGGCATCCCCCAGATCAACGGCCTGATCCCGGAAACCGGCGGCTCCTACACCACCACCTTTAACAACTCGCGCCAGATCACGAACAGCACGTTCGCCACAGTGAACCCGCAATATCCTACGGCGCTGCGGCTCGACCTCACGCAACCGCTGTGGCGGGGCCTGCGTTTCGATGAAAACCGCTACCGTCTTCAAGTTGCCCGCAAGAACACCCAGTTGAGCGCGGAACAGTTCCGGCAGCGCGTCATTGACGTAGTGACTCAAACGACTCAGGCGTATTGGGAGTTGGCGTACGCTTCCCAGGCTTTCGATGTGCAAAATGAAGCGGTGCGGCTGGCCGTGCAGCAATATGAAAGCAACCGCCGCCAGGCGGAGCAGGGAATCCTGTCGCCGATCGACGTGGTGGCGGCGCAGACGCAGGTCTCCACGTTTCAGCAGAACCTGTTTCTCGCGCAGCAGGCGCTGACCCAGGCCGAGAACAATCTGAAGACTTTGATTCTGCCCAATCGCAACGATCTGCTCTGGGACGCGGAACTGGCGCCCGAGACGCCGCCGGCCACCGAGACGAGTTTGCCCACCTTTAGTGAAGCCGTCGAGGAGGCGCTGCGGGGCCGTCCGGAGCTGGCGGTCAGCATGATCAATCTCGAGATCAACCGGCTCGATCAGCGGCGCAGCGAAGAGCAGACCAAGCCCCGCGTCGACGCTTTCGCCACGTTGACCACCTCCGGGTTGGCCGGAATTCCGCTGCCGCCGCAGCCCAATCCGTTTACCGCGGGCTTCGTCGGCATCACCAACTACGTCAACCAACTCGGTGCGATTTCCGGATTGCCGCCGATACCGCCGCTTTCATTCGGCAGCGGAGGCATCCCGCCGGCTTTGACCGGCAGTTATGGCCAGTCGCTCTCGAATTTGTGGAGCGGCAGCTTTCCGACGGCGCAGATCGGCGTGCAGGTGTCGCTCCCGTTGCGTAACCGGACGGCGGAGGCGCAGGCAGCGGTGTCGGCGGCCGAAGGAAGGCGGCTGCGCGCGGTTCAGGATCAGATCGGGATGCTGGTCGAGGCGGACGTTCGCAATTCGATGCAGGCGGTGAGCTCCGCGCAAGCGCGCCTGGCGGCCTCGGTGGTGGCCAGCCGGTCCGCCCAGCAACAATATGAGAGCGAGCAACGGCAGTTGCAGGCCGGCACCTCGACGGTATTCTTGGTATTGCAACGCCAGACGGATCTGATCAACGCGCGTAACCGGGAAGTCCGCTCACGGGCCGATATGGCCGAGGCCATAGCCAATTTCGAGCGGGCCACAGCCGGCACCATTGCGGCGCATAATATTCAATTGCAGCCATAGCGGCTGCTCCCGGAAATGCTCGGCGCCATCGAAGCGGGCGGAACCAAGTTTGTCTGCGCGGCGGGAAACGGACCGGACGATCTGGCGGCGATTCGTGTGCTTACCACGTCGCCGGATGCGACGATTGCCGAAGTCATTCGCCATTTTAAGCGGCATCCCGTCGAAGCGGTGGGGATCGGGTCCTTCGGGCCGATTGACCGGGGGCGGGGCCGGATCACCTCAACACCGAAACCGGGCTGGCAAAATTACGACATCGTGAGTAGAATCCGCGCGGCTCTCGGCGTTCCGGCAGGGTTCGATACCGACGTGAATGCCGCTGCTCTGGCCGAAGCCCGTTGGGGCGCCGGGCGCGGGTTGACGGACTTTGTCTATATTACGGTCGGAACCGGAATTGGGGGCGGAGCTGTAGTGAACGGCGCCATCCTACACGGGGCGGCACATGCGGAGATGGGTCACATGCGAATTCCCCACGACCGCGGGCGGGATCCGTTTCCGGGATCGTGTCCGTATCATGGCGATTGCCTGGAGGGATTGGCGTCCGGTCCTGCGGTTGCAGCGCGCTGGGGCGCCGCCGGTGAATCGGTCGCGGCGGACCATCGCGCGTGGGACCTGGAGGGCCATTACCTGGCGCTTGCGGTCGCGAACCTGGCTTGCACGCTGGCGCCGCAGCGGATCATCTTTGGAGGCGGCGTGATGCGGCAACTGCGTCTGCTCGCTTTAATTCGCGACGAGGTGCCCGAGCTGCTGAACGGGTATGTGCGTGTTCCCGAACTGGTCCCGGCGCAACTCGGTGATCAGGCGGGTGTGCTGGGTGCGCTGATTCTGGCGGAGCAGGCGCGGAGCCCGTTCACAGGCAGCTCAGATTCCAGCGGGTAATGACGCGGGTTTCGCGCTCGTACCCGAGACTGCTGAGGGCCGCCGTGCCAAGAGCGAACAGTCGCCCATCCTGGGGAGGCAGGCCGAGCCAGCGGGCGGTCAGGATCCGCAGGATGTGGCCGTGGCCGAACAACGCTACGTCCCCGGCGGCCTGGGTGGCGCGCGCAATAACGGCTTCGGCGCGCGCGGCTACCTGCTCAATCCGCTCTCCGTTGGGAAAGCCATCCACCCACAGGGACCACCCGGGACGCTGCGCGCGAATCTGGACGGTCGTGCGGCCTTCGTAATCGCCGTAATCCCATTCGCGCAAGTTGGGCTCGAGCTGCGCGGCATCTCCATATCCGGCCAGCGCGCAGGTTTCGCGGGCGCGCTCGAGCGGGCTGGTCAGGACCAGTGCGAACTTGCGCCCCCTGAGATCGCGCGCAATGGCGCTGGCCTGCTCGCGCCCCCCAGGGGTGAGGGGCAGATCCGTACGGCCGGTATGAGCGCCCGAGAGGCTCCATTCGGTCTCGCCGTGCCGGACCAGCCAAAGTTCCGGCGGCATTATTCCGACATGATCGGTTCGCTGCGCTCGCGCGAACCGGGCTGGAGATGGGGATTGCGCTTCAGCAAGCGCGCGCACGTGTTCCAGCGCAGCAGGGCGTCATCGTTGGCGGGAGGGCGGATGGCTTCGGCCTTCTCATAGAAGTCCATGGCTTCGCGCAGCCAGTCGTAAATCGCCGAGCCGGAAGCGTGGCGCGATTGATGGAGCAGAGCCTGGGCGCGGCGTTCGGAAACAATCCCGGAGTAGTAGGCTCGCTCGTATTCGTCTTTGAGACGCGGAATCACTTCCTTCGCCTCGCTGACTTTGTACGCCTGCCCGAACTGGTCGGTGAGGGCAAGCAGGAGCGTGACCAAGGCCGCCTGATTCTCCGGATCCACGCTCAACACATCCTGACAGATACTTTCGCTTTGCCAGGGTTCGTGCAGCAGGCGATAGCGCTCGGCTTTTGCCAGTGCGTTGGGAATCGCGTCTTTATGCAGCGACTTCAGTTGCATCGGGCTCTCCGCCGCAGGCCGCGGGCCTGCGCCACTTCAACCGCCGATGATCTTCATAACCAGTTTTCTAAGCGGGTCGTAATACTCGTCGACTACGCGTTCTTTGAGCGGAATGATTGCGTTTTCCGTGATTACGATCTCTTCCGGACAGACTTTACGGCAGCAGGTGGTGATGTTGCAGTAGCCGACGTTGTGCTTGTCTTTTAAGTCCTTGGTCCGGTCCTCGGTATCCATCGGGTGCATTTCGAGCGCGGCCGTGTGCACAAAAAATCGCGGTCCGATGAACTGGTCAAATTTCTTGTGCTCGCGCAGCACGTGGCAAACGTCCTGGCACAAATAGCACTCGATGCACTTGCGGAACTCCTGGATGCGGTTCACATCCGCCTGTACCATGTGCCAGGTGCCATCCTCGAAGTCGGGTTTCCTCGGGTTCAGCTTCTTGATGGTTTTCTTGACTTTGTAGTTCCAGGAAACGTCGGTCACCAAGTCCTTAATGGAGGGGAAGGTGCGCATGGGCTCGACGGTGACCGGCTTGGTCAGATCGAGCGAGTTGAGGCGGGTCATGCACATTAACTTCGGCATGCCGTTGATCTCGGCTGAGCACGAACCGCAGCGGCCGCATTTACAATTCCATCGCGCCGCGAGGTCATTGGCCTGGTCGGCCTGCACCTTGAGCACCGCGTCCAACACCACCATTCCGTCTTGGATTTCGGTCGTGTACTCGACGAACTTGCCTGCTTTCGCGTCGCCGCGCCAGATCCGGAACGTTGCCGTAGGCATCTACTTGTTCTCCTCGATTACTTGCTTCAATTCCGGCGGCATCTCGATAATCGGCACGCGTGAGATCTGCATTTCGCCGTTGGAACCCTGCTTCACCATAATATTGAAGTGCCCGTAGTCGGCGCTCTTCTCGGGGTAATCCTCGCGGAAATGGCCGCCGCGGCTTTCTTTGCGCTCCATCGCGGCCCGGGTGATCGCCTCGGAGACCGTCAACAGGTTTGGTAAATCGAGCGCCGTGTGCCAGCCGGCGTTGAATTCACGGTTGCCGTAGACGCCCACCCGGCTGGCTTGTTCTTCCAAACGGATGATTTCCTTCAGCGCCAGTTCCATCTCGTGCTCGGCGCGCACGATCCCGACATTGTGCTGCATCATCTCCTGCAACTCGTGCTGGATCTGGTACGGACCTTCTGCCCCGGAGCCGGCGCGTTCGAACGGAGCGAGGGCGTACTTGGCAGTCCGCTCGACGGCGGCCTCATCGATCCGGCCGGCGCCGTTCTTGCGGGCGAACTCGGCGGCGTGATCGCCGGCGCGTTTGCCGAAGACCAACAGGTCGGACAGCGAATTACCGCCCAACCGGTTAGCGCCGTGCAGGCCGGCGGCACACTCGCCGGCCGCAAACACGCCGGGAACGGTTGACATCTCGGTTTCGGCATCCACCTTGATGCCGCCCATCATGTAATGGGTGGTGGGGCCGACCTCCATCGGCTCCCTGGTAATATCGATATCGGCGAGCTGCTTAAACTGGTGATACATGCTGGGCAGCTTGCGCTTGATGTGCTCGGCGGAGTTGGGCAATTTTTCCTTGATCCACGCGATATCCAGATAGACGCCCTTATGCGGGCTCCCGCGGCCCGCTTTGACTTCGCGCATGATGCATCGCGCCACGTGATCGCGGGTCAGCAATTCGGGCGGGCGGCGCGCATTGCGGTCGCCTTGTGTGTAGCGCCAGCCTTCTTCTTCGTTGTCCGCGGTCTGATTCCGGTAGTTCTCCGGAATGTCGTCGAACATGAACCGCCGGCCTTCCTTATTTTTCAGAATGCCGCCCTCGCCGCGAACTCCCTCCGTCACCAGAATACCTTGCACGCTGGGAGGCCAGACCATCCCGGTGGGATGGAATTGCACAAATTCCATATCGATGAGCGCCGCGCCGGCGCGGTAGGCCAGCGCCAGGCCGTCGCCCGTGTATTCCCAGCTGTTGCTGGTGATCTTATATGCCCGCCCGATGCCTCCGGTGGCGAGGACGATGGCCTTGGCGGGAAACAGCAGGAAGCGCCCGCGCTCGCGATCGTACCCGAACGCGCCCGCCACGCGCCCGCTATCCATCAGCAGCGTCAGCACCGTGGTCTCCATGTGGACTTCGATGCCCTGGTGGATACCGTGATCCTGCAAAGTGCGGATCATCTCCAGGCCGGTGCGGTCGCCCACGTGCGCCAGCCGCGGATACCGATGGCCGCCGAAATTGCGCTGCAGGATGCGACCTTGCGTGGTTCGATCAAATACAGCGCCCCAGGCTTCCAGCTCGCGCACGCGGTCGGGCGCCTCCTTGGCATGCAGCTCGGCCATGCGCCAGTTGTTCAGGTACTGGCCGCCGCGCATGGTGTCGGAAAAGTGCACCTTCCAGTTGTCGCGCTCGTCCACGTTGCCCATGGCCGCGGCCACGCCGCCCTCGGCCATCACGGTGTGCGCCTTGCCCAGCAGTGACTTGGTGATCAGCCCCACCTTGCAGCCGCCGGCCGAAGCCGCAATGGCCGCGCGCAGGCCCGCTCCGCCTGCACCGATCACCAGCACGTCATAGGCGTGCGTCTGATATTCGGCCATTACAGGATTCTCCAGTCATGCCAGACGCCCATCGCGCACAAGCGAATGTAAATGTCGGTGAAGCCTACTGTGAACAGGCTGGTCCAGGCCCATTTCTGATGCCACCGGTTGAGGCAGCTCACGCACTGGTACGAAGTGGCGCGGACGGGCCCGAGCAGATCGAAGCGGCCGCCGATTAAGTGCCGCAGGGAATGGCAGCCCAGTGCGTACAGGGCAAGGAAGGTGGTGTTTGCCGTCAGGATGATGGTGCCCAAGCCGATGCCGAAGTGCGTCTGGCCGGTGGCGGGATCGGTGAACCAGAGCGCGTTCCACACGTCATGCGCCAGGAAGAACAGGAACAGGATGGCGACGTATAGAAAATAACGATGAATATTGTGCAGGATTAGAGGGAAATGGCGTTCGCCGAGATAGGTCTTTCGCGGTTCTCCCACGGTACAGGAAGGCGGATCGGCCCAAAACGCCTTGTAGTACGCGCCGCGGTAGTAATAGCAGGTGAGGCGAAATAGACCGGGGAAGGGAAGAATGAACAGCGCCGGAGACCACGGAATCCAGCCCGGAAACCAACCGGGCTTGGGTCCGAACCAGGCATGCGGCGAATCGCCGAATAATTCCGGTGAATAAAACGGCGAGAGATAGGGACCGTAGTAGTAATTGTTCCCTTGAAAAGCCGCCCAAGTGGTGTAGACCACGAAGGCGGAGAGTCCCAGAAAGACGAACAACGGCGAGACCCACCACAAATCGCGGCGCATGGTCTGGCCGAAGCGGCGTCGTTCCCAGGACACCTGGGCAAAAGCCATAAACGGATTCCTCCTGCCGGCCTCAGGCCGGGTTATTGATGAAAGAGCGGTTTTCCATGATATCGAGTCACGACGAGCTTTTTCAATAGGTTCAGGATTTGAGTGTGATGAGGCGGCGAAGAAAGCGGCGGCGAGGTCACGCGTCGGCGCGGGGCCGGCGCACGAAATTGCGGAATTTGTTCACGGCATAGACGGAGAGGCCTGCGGAGTTTCCTGCCGCCACTTCCTCGCATTTTTGGAGGGTCCTGCAAATCAGTATGTTCCAATACTTTGAAGAATTGTCATATTAGATATAATCCAAAAAAGTTCGTTATGGACGCCAATAGGATCAAACGCTCCTTGGCGGAGAGCGGTCTCCGGAGCACTCCACAGCGCTACGCCGTGATGGCTTTATTAATGGGGCACGCCGGGCATCCGACAGCGGTTGAGATCTTCAAAGCGGTCAACCGCTTCGATCCGCGCTCTTCCAGGGCTACGATTTACAACAATCTGCGCGACTTGGTGAAGGCTGGTCTGGTGCGTGAAGTGGCGGTGGAGGGCCGCGCCGCGCGGTTTGATGCGAAGGGCATGCGGCATCACCACTTCATCTGCGACCGCTGCGGCAAGGTCGAGGACGTGGGCTGGTATGACGTGCCCCGGCCTGCCGCAGCCTCGCTCGGCAAACGGGTGCTTCGCGAATGCGAACTCATTTTCAGGGGCCTGTGCACCAAGTGCGCGCCCCGGACCGCTTACCGGCGGAGTATCAATTCAAAGGAAGGACAAATCGATGCAAGAAGAAGTAAAGCAGGCAGCGGCGGCCGTCAGCCACAATGATCAAACGCCAGGCGCGGGGAACTGCCCCATAGCGCACGGTGCGCGCGGCTTCAGGAACCGCGACTGGTGGCCGGACGCCCTGGACATTTCGGTTCTTCACCGGAACTCCCGGCTGTCCGACCCTATGGGTGACAGGTTCGACTATGCCAAGGAATTCGAAAGCCTGGACCTGGATACGGTGATTAAGGACCTGCGTAATCTAATGACCGACTCCCAGGATTGGTGGCCAGCCGATTTCGGCCATTATGGCGGGTTGATGATCCGGATGGCATGGCACAGCGCAGGCACTTATCGGATTACGGACGGCCGCGGCGGCGCCGGGGCAGGGCAGCAACGCTTCGCGCCACTGAATAGCTGGCCGGACAACGTGAACCTGGATAAGGCGCGCCGCCTGCTGTGGCCCATCAAGCAGAAATATGGACAGAAGATCTCGTGGGCCGACCTGATGATTCTCGCGGGCAACGTCGCGATGGAATCGATGGGCTTCAAGACCTTCGGCTTCGCCGGGGGCCGCGCCGACGTGTGGGAGCCCGAGGAGCTTTACTGGGGTCCGGAAGGGACATGGCTGGGCGATGAACGCTATAGCGGCGAGCGCCAATTGGCGGAGCCGCTGGGTGCTGTTCAGATGGGCCTGATCTACGTTAACCCGGAGGGTCCGAACGGCAATCCGGACCCGGTGGCGGCGGCGAAAGACATCCGCGAGACGTTCTTCCGTATGGCAATGAACGACGAAGAGACCGTCGCGCTGATCGCAGGCGGCCACACTTTCGGCAAGACCCACGGCGCCGGCGACCCGTCGCTGGTGGGGCCGGCGCCGGAAAGCGGCGCTTTGGAGGATCAGGGGTTAGGGTGGAAAAGCAAGTTCGGTACAGGAATCGGAGCCGATGCCATCGGCGGCGGACCGGAAGTCATCTGGTCTCAGAATCCGACACAGTGGAGCAACTACTTTTTTAAAAACCTGTTCGAAAACGAGTGGGAGCTGACAACAAGTCCGGCGGGGGCGAAACAGTGGAGGGCCAAAAATGGCCAGGCATCCATACCGGACCCATTCGACAAGACAAAGAAGCGCGTGCCCACTATGCTGACGACCGATCTGTCGCTGCGCTTCGATCCGGCGTATGAGAAGATCTCGCGCCGGTTCTACGAAAACCCGGATCAGTTCGCCGACGCATTCGCTCGCGCCTGGTTCAAGCTCACGCACCGCGACATGGGCCCGATTGCGCGTTACCTCGGCCCGCTGGTGCCGAAGGAGACTCTGATCTGGCAGGATCCGATTCCCACGGTGGACCATCCGCTGATTGATGAAAACGACGCTGCCGCGTTGAAGGCGAAGATCCTCGCAAGCGGCCTTTCGGTCTCCGATCTCGTCTCGACGGCTTGGGCATCTGCATCGACATTCCGAGGCTCCGACAAGCGCGGCGGGGCGAACGGCGCACGCATCCGCCTCGCTCCCCAGAAGGATTGGGAGGTTAATCGGCCCAGGCAGCTTGCCAAGGTGCTTGACAAGCTTGAAACCATCCGCAAGGAATTCGGCAAAAAGGTCTCGCTTGCCGACCTGATCGTTTTAGGAGGAGACGCCGCAATCGAGAAGGCCGCGAAGGACGCCGGAGTCGAGGTGAAGGTACCGTTCACGCCGGGACGCATGGACGCGTCTCAGGAACAGACCGACGTGACGTCTTTCGCTCCTCTGGAGCCGCGGGCCGACGGCTTCCGTAACTACATCAGCGGCAGGACCCAGTTCATGAAGCCGGAAGAGGCCCTGGTCGATCGCGCGCAGCTGTTAACGCTGACCGGCCCGGAAATGACGGTGCTGGTCGGCGGACTCCGCGTGCTCGGGGCGAATGCAGACGGTTCCAAACACGGTGTTTTCACCGAGAGGCCCGGAGTTCTGACGAACGACTTCTTCGTCAACCTCCTGGATATGCGCACGCAATGGCGTCCGGCCGAGGGCAAAGATGGTATCTACGAGGGCCACGATCGCAAGACGAACGCGCGCAAGTGGACCGGAACACGGGTCGACCTGATCTTCGGTTCTCACTCGCAACTTCGTGCCTTCGCAGAGGTCTATGCCTGTGCAGGATCGAAGGAGAAGTTTGTGAAGGACTTTGTTGCCGCCTGGAGCAAGGTCATGAACCTGGATCGCTACGAGCTCCGCCGGGTTAGGGAGAGCAAAAAAACTACCCTCGTGTAACCAGCTCCTGTTTGTTCAGACCGGCAAACCGACGTCAGGTTTTGGACGCGCGTGCGGCCGGCGCGCGCGTCCTGCTTTTTGGAGCGGGAGCCGCCCTGTGCTATACAAGAGGCCATGCAGACCTCTATCTCGCGAGCCCGTTTGCCTCATTTCGCGGCCCAAGCCGGCTTGGTGCTGACCATCTTGAGTACCGCTTTCGCCCAGGCGCCCGCTCCGCTGCCGCTACAAACTCCGAATCCGCACTACGTTTCCGTTCCGCTGGAAATCGCCGTAAACCGTCCGGCGGTGGAAACCTGGAAGCGCGTCGGCAAATACTGCGACATCGAAGAATGGCTGCAGGTTTCCTGCGTCATCACCTCCGGGAAAGATGGGGAATTCGGCGCCGTTCGGTCGCTACGCAACGGCGCTGTGATCGAGATACTCGTCGCAAAAACGGCCCTGTCGTACACCTACACGCAGCCAGTACGGGAAGGCCAGAAGTATAATCTGTACCACGGCACCGTGGAAGCAGTTCCTGTGAGCCCGACGACGTCGAAGCTGGTTTACACATTGGTCTTCGATAATTCAATGCTGCCCGACGACACCGCGCGGGAGAAGGATCTTCAGCAGCGGACCGCCCAGTTTACGCGTGCGCTGAACAACATGAAGACGCTTGCCGAAGGCGGCAAACTTTCTGCGCCCGCGGCCCGCTAGACTCCCATCGCACGAAGAGGCAGTTCTGCCCGATCGCCGGCGCCCTCCAC
This sequence comes from Bryobacteraceae bacterium, assembly GCA_035295805.1. Classification (GTDB taxonomy): domain Bacteria; phylum Acidobacteriota; class Terriglobia; order Bryobacterales; family Bryobacteraceae; genus PSRJ01. The sequence goes on from DATGII010000126.1 coordinate 18,129, forward strand.
GGTTCGTGCGGATCGCGCGTGATCCGCCGGGAACCGGCGCGAAGCCGACCTCTGGATCGCGTGCGAATGTGTATACTGAAGAATAGGAATACACATCCGTGCGAACGAACATTGTGATCGATGATCGCTTGATGCGCGAGACGCTGCAAGCAACGGGTCTGAAGACGAAACGCGAGGCTGTTGAGGAAGGGCTCCGAGCGCTGCTGAGGCTGAGCCGTCAATCGGAAGTCCGTCGCTTTCGCGGGAAACTGAAGTGGAAGGGCGATTTGGATCGGATGAGGACTGACCATTGATTTTGGTCGACTCGAGCGTGTGGATCGATTACTTTAACGGCGCTGCCACCCCGGAAACGGACAAACTCGACGGCCTGCTCGGACGCGAGTCTCTGGTAATAGGCGATTTGACTCTGACCGAAGTTCTCCAGGGCTTTGTCGATGATCGCGATTTCATTAAGGCCCGGCGACTCCTGACGTCGTTCATGATCGTTGAAATTGGCGGTCCTGAAATAGCCATCGTCGCTGCGCAGAATTTCCGGTATTTGCGAAAACGCGGCGTGACTGTGCGCAAGACAATTGACACGATCATCGCCACGCGCTGCATCCGGAGCGGATATTATCTGCTGCACAGTGATAGAGATTTCGAGCCATTCGTTCAGCACCTCGGATTACGCATCGTGTAGTCAGGAGAGCGGTGGCTGACCCGAGGCCGCCTTCCCGGCAGCGTGTTCGTGCAACTCTCGTCCAAGGACGGGCGCTAATCGAGAATCGGAATCTCAGTTAATCGCGAAACAATAGAAAAGACCCGCGCCCCCGGTGCTTTCCAGCGCCGCCTGGCTGCATCCTTTCGTGGCGTTGGAGGAATTCCAGGAGGAGCCATTGCCGATTCGATCGGAATGACCGACCTGCGCGGAACCGGTAGAGCTGCTGGTCCAGTTGTTGCAAGTATGGTCGGCGGTATCCGTGTACGCGCGGCCGTCCCACTTCGATCCGGTGAGAATTTCGTGCTGAATCGGTGGCGTATCGCCGATGCCGTGAATCACCTGTCCATGCTCGTTGCGCGCGGACTGTTTGAATAGATTACTGCCGCGCTGCGCCTGCACCAGCGTGTCTCCGTGCAGCTCGGCAAGGTCCGCCGAAATGATGGCGTTCTGCGGCGCCCCCAGTTGCGCGAACGACCAATTGAACCAGGGGCCGGTGCCGATGCGGTCCCGCGCGTTGACGGCGGGCTGCCCGGGACGAGCCTGCGTGCTGAGATAGGCGTGCCAGGTGTGACCGCCCGCGCCGACAGCCGCCGCCAGCGCCTGGCAGTGCGCGTCGGCGCCCGCCAGCCCGCCCAGGTCACCGCCTTTCCCGAGACCGGCGCTGGTGACGAAAAAGGTCATTCGAGCCGGAGTCGGCGTCGGGCTACCGGGGGGCGGCGTGACGCCCTGGGTATTCGGCACGTTCTGTTGAGCCAGCATTAGGCAGGAGGCCAGCGTCAAGGCACACGGAACGCGAGCGAGCAGCTTAATCATTTGTTTTTCCGTCATTTCAGTGTAGTGCCGCGCAGATTGCATGGAGTTGAGACCTCGATTAGGGGCAAACCGGGTACAGCCCCGAAGTTTCGCAAAGGCGGCGAAATTCAATACAGTCCCCGCTTTGCGCCGCACTGCACTAGTTAATCGCGAAACAGTAATACAGGCCGATGCCGTGGGTTTTCGTCAAATCCGCCTGGGCACAGCCGCGGGTTCCGTGAGCGGAGTTCCAGGAACCGCTGCCGCCGCCATTGCGGTCGGGAAAACCGATCTGGGCGTTGGGCCTGCCATCGGCAGCATTCAGGTTCCCGTTCGACGTTCCCGGGGCCGGGCTCTGGTTGCTGGTCCAGTTATCGCAGGTGTGATCGACCCCATCGGTGAACGCGGTGCCATCGGTCTGAGTACCGGTGAGCATTTCGTGGCGCGTGGAAAAGCGGGTGAGTTTGGCGTAATTCCAGTCATTGTCGCGCGGATCGGAATAGTCATACAAACCGGGCACGATCTGGCCTCTTTCCGTCAACCCGGTGAGCTTATTCAGATTATTTCCCTGATGCGCCAGTTCCATCGTATCGCCGTGCAGGTGCGCGAGATCCGGCGCGATCATTGCGCCGTGGAAGTTGTACCACGGACCTTTGCCGATGCGGTCGCGCGCGTTCACTGCCGGCTGCCCGGGCCGCGCCTGCGTGCTCAAGTAAGCGTGCCAGGTGCGATTTCCCGCGCCGACGGCCGTCGCGAGCATCTGGCAATGGGCGTCCGCGCCGGCCAGTCCGCCGAGGTTGCCGCCGTCGCCGATGGGTTCGCTCGTCACGAAGAAATTCATCATTGGGGAAGGCTTCTCGCCCCGCGGATACTCCCCGGGCCTTTGGACCTGCGCCAGCAACAGGCAGGACGCCACCGAAACAGCGCCAAACAACAGCAGAGCTGAAGTTTTCATCTTGGTCATGGATCGCTCCGAATGCGAGCGCAGGATAACACAGGAGGCGCCGCGCGGCCAATCATACTGGGGCGATCTTGGTCTCCAACTCGGCCCAGCGCGCGTAGAGATCTTCGATGAGGCCTTGGGCTTCCTGCACCTTCTCGTAAGCCTCAGCCAGTCCCTTGCCCTCCAAAGCCGCCTCCTGCAACTCGCGCTGCCGCGCGGATAACTGCTGTTCCGCTTCCAGAATCCTGGCTTCCATACCGTCCCACTCGCGCTGTTCCAAGTAGGAAAGCTTTCTTTTGGGCGCATCCCGCAGCGGCGCCTGCGTTTCGGTCACCGCTGGTTTGCCGGGAGCCGGAGCACTTCGCGAAGCCTCCCACTGGGAGTAGTCGGCGAAAACTCCTCCTTGTCCCCGGTCGAGGCCGATGACGATCGTCGACACACGGTCCAACAGATATCGGTCATGGCTGACCACGATCATGGCTCCGGCAAAGTCGAGCAGGCTGTCTTCGAGCACCTCCAAGGTCGGGATATCCAGGTCGTTTGTAGGTTCATCGAGCAGCAGGACGTCCGCCGGCGCCAGCATGAGGCGGGCGATCATCACCCGCGCACGCTCGCCGCCGGAAAGGCGCGCGATCGGGGTTTCCATCTGTTCCTCGCGGAACAGGAATCGTTTAGCCCAACCAGCTACATGGATCGGCCGGCCCCGAAAAATCACGGAATCGCCCTCCGGGCATAAAGCACGGCGCAGGGTGAGGTCAGGATCCAAATGCGCACCGCGATCCTGCGCGAAGCTCACAATTCGCAGCCGGTCGGCCCGCCGGATAGTCCCTTCGTCGGGCGCCAACTCTCCGGCGACGATTTTCAAAAGAGTGGTCTTGCCGCTCCCGTTGGCCCCCATCAAGCCGATCCTTATACCAGGGGAGAGCGTCAGGCTCAAATTCTCAAACAGCGTCCGCCCGCCGAGGGATTTCGCGATGGCCTCGGCCTCAATGAGGCGCTTGGTTTTGCGATCGGTCGCCGTGAAATCGATTTTTGTCGTGACGGTCCGGTTGCGCGTCGTGACGGCCGCCAATTCGTCGATGAGCTGTCCGGCGCTATCGATTCGCGCCCGCGACTTGCCGGTCCGAGCTTTCGGCCCGCGCCGCAGCCACTCCACTTCCCGGCGGACCTTGGTTGCCAGCGACTGCTGCTGCTTCGTCTGCGCTTCGAGAACCTCCTCCCGCCGTTCCAGAAATTCGCTGTAGTTGCCGTTCACCTGGAATGTGTTTTGGGGATAAACCGGGTTGAGCTCCACCATCCGCGTCGCGATGTTTTCCAGAAAGTAGCGGTCGTGGGTGACCACCAGACAGGCGTTGACGGTCTGAATCGATTTCTCGAGCCACAGGATACCCTCCAGGTCCAGGTGATTGGTCGGCTCGTCGAGGAGAAGCAGATCCGGTGACATCACCAGTGCCGCCGCGATCGCTAAGCGCTTCCTCCACCCGCCGGAGAGTGCCGAAGCCTCCGTGGAGAGGCTCTCGAAACCGGCGCGGCCGAGCATCATCTGTGTGCGCGCGGCCTTCTCCTCATCCAATAGCGGCAGACCCTCCATGGCGGCACGAAGCACCGAACCGACCGTTTCTTCCGGTCCGAAAAGCGAGTCCTGGGGAACATACGCCATCTTTGTCAGCTTTCGCAGCGCCCTCTCGCCGGCATTGACCGTCTCCCCGCCGGCCAGGATCTCCAGCAGCGTGGTTTTGCCGCTGCCATTTGGCCCGATCAGACCGGTTCGGTCTCCGTCAGCAATACTTAGCGAAAGATCTTCAAACAGAGTTCGCGCGCCATACGATTTGCGGATCCCGGAGACACTCAATAAAATTCCCATCTTGCTCCAGCATGGCATCGCGCGAGCCCGCAGGCCAAATTCGCGTCATGCCCGGAACACCCGCGGGAAAACATCCGCGGGCTTTCCGTGAGTTCAGGAAAGGGGCGCCTGGCGGAGCCGGTGGCACTCGCGCGCGATTTCCCACTCTTCTTCGGCGTGAATCACCAGCACGCGCGCGGGGGAATCGGGTGCCGCGATGTCCGCGTCCGGTGGGTTCCTTTCATTTCTGACGCCATCGAGGCTGACGCCGGCGAACGCCAGTTGCCGGCACAAGTGCTCGCGCAACGGTGGGCAGTTTTCGCCGATGCCGCCGGTGAAGACCAGCGCGTCGAGACCCCCGAGGGTTGCCAGCATCCCGCCCGCTTCCCGCGTGAGACGGTGCGCGTAGATGTCGAACGCGAGGCTTGCCGGTTGATCGCCTGCCGCCCGGGCCGCAAGAATCTTGCGCATATCGCCCGACTCGCCCGATATTCCCAGCAGTCCGGAGCGTTGATTCAGCAATTGATCGAGCTGATCGGCGGTATATCCGCAGTGGCGCAGCAGGAAGATCAGGATTCCGGGGTCGACGGAGCCGCTGCGCGTGCCCATCATTAAACCTTCCAGCGGCGTAAAGCCCATCGTGGTATCCACGCTCTTTCCGGCGTTGACCGCGCAGAGCGAAGCGCCGTTGCCGAGATGGCATAGGATCAGCTTCAGCGACTCCGGCGGCGCGCCCAGGATCTGCGCGGCGCGGCGCGCCGCATATTGAAAGCTGATGCCATGAAATCCGTAGCGACGCACGCCCTGGTCCAGCCAGGCCCGCGGTCCGGCATAGACGTACGCAGGGGGCGGCAGCGTCGCATGGAAAGCGGTGTCGAAGACCGCGATCTGATCCACTTCCGAGCCGATAACGCGGTCTACCGTCTCAACTGCTTCCAACTCGAAGCGGTTATGAGCCGGTGCGAATTCGGCTTGCTTGCGAATCGCGGCGCGCACTTCCGGAGTCAGGCGCATGGTTTCGCGGTAAGCCTTTCCACCATGCACTATGCGATGCCCCACGACGTCGATCCGCGGCACGCTCTTAGTCAATCGCTCCAGGACGCCGGCCAGCGGTTCGGCTAGCGAAGCCGCCGGATGCGCGAATTCACTCGGTTGTGCATCCGCCGAACGGATCCGAACCGAAGCTTGTCCGCCACTCCACTCGACATGCGCTTGCCACAGCGGGCGCGGCGCACACGCCGGCAGCGGCCCTTCGTTCAGTTCATGAAACCAGCACTTGAAGCTGCTCGAGCCCCCGTTAACCACCAGAACGTTCATTTCGCCGGCCACTGCCAATCGCGAATTTCCGGCATGTCATCGCCATAATGCCGCGTATACAGCTTGTGCTCGATCAATTTGTCGCGCAGCATCTGCTTCTGATGCGCGGCGACCGGCTGAAGGCGCGGCACGCGATCGATCACATCGCCGGCCAGGTGAAAGCGGTCCAGGTCGTTGAGCACCGTCATGTCGAACGGGGTTGTGGTGGTCCCTTCTTCCTTGTAGCCCCGCACATGGAAATTGTGGTGATTGGTGCGCCGGTACGTGAGGCGGTGGATCAGCCACGGATAGCCGTGGAACGCAAACACCACCGGCTTATTCGTGGTGAAGATCGAGTCGAAGTCGCGATCGGAGAGGCCGTGCGGGTGCTCCGTGGAAGGCTGGAGCGTCATCAGGTCGACGACGTTCACCACGCGGATCTTCAAATCGCGCACATTCTTTCGCAGCCAGTCGACGGCGGCGATGGTTTCGAGCGTGGGAATATCGCCGCAGCAGGCCATCACTACGTCAGGCTCCACGCCGGTATCGTTGCTCGCCCATTCCCAGATGCCGATTCCCGCGGTGCAATGCTTGACGGCCGCGTCCATATCAAGCCACTGCAGCGCCGGTTGCTTGCCGCAGACAATCACGTTCACATAGTGGCGGCTGCGCAGGCAGTGATCGGCGACCGACAGCAGGCAATTCGCATCCGGCGGCAAGTACACCCGCACCACATCCGCCTTTTTGTTGACCACGTGATCGATAAAGCCGGGGTCCTGGTGGCTGAACCCGTTGTGATCCTGACGCCATACGTGCGAGGTCAGCAGGTAATTCAGCGAGGCAATCGGGCGGCGCCAGGGAATCTCGCGTGTGACTTTGAGCCACTTGGCGTGCTGGTTGAACATCGAATCGACGATGTGGATGAAGGCCTCGTAGCAGGAGAAGAAGCCGTGGCGGCCGGTCAGCAGATAACCTTCGAGCCAGCCTTGACAGAGATGCTCGCTGAGGACTTCCATGACGCGGCCCTCGGGCCCGACGTGATCGTCGGTCGGCAGGATTTCGGCGACCCACGTGCGGTTTGTCACCTCGAACAGCGCACCCAGGCGGTTGGAGGCGGTTTCGTCCGGTCCGAAGACGCGAAAGTTGCGCGATTCCATATTGAGCTTCATCACGTCGCGCAACATATCGCCGAGAATCCGCGTGGCTTCAACGCGCGTGTTGCCCGGTTTCTTCACCTCCACGGCATAACTGCGAAAGTCGGGCATATGGAGTTCTTTCAGCAGAATGCCCCCGTTGGCATGCGGATTGGCGCCCATGCGCCGCTCGCCTTTGGGCGCGAGTTCCCGCAGTTCCGCGACCGGCCTTCCCGCGGCATCGAAGAGTTCTTCAGGGCGATAGCTCTTCATCCACGATTCCAGCATTTGCACACGCTTCGGATGCTGGGCGAATCCTTCGATCGGAACCTGGTGGGAGCGGAAGGAGCCTTCCAGCGGCACGCCATCGATTTCCTTCGGCCCCGTCCAGCCCTTGGGCGAGCGCAGCACAATCATCGGCCAATGCCGCCGCCCCGAAAAACCGTGCTCGCGGGCATCTTTCTGAATTTCCCGAATTTCGCCCAGGATCGCCTCGAGCGTTGCCGCCATCGCCTGGTGCATGGGCGCGGGCTCGTGCCCTTCGACGAAGTACGGCCGGTATCCATAGCCGCCCAATAGATCAATCAGCTCGTCTTTAGGAATACGCGCCAGCACGGTCGGGCCGGCGATCTTGTACCCGTTCAGATGGAGAATGGGAATGACGGCGCCGTCGCGAGCCGGGTTCAAAAACTTATTGGAGTGCCAACTGGCCGCCAGAGCGCCGGTTTCGGCTTCACCGTCGCCGATCACGCAACAGGCAAACAAGTCGGGATTATCAAAAATCGCGCCATATGCGTGGACCAATGAGTAGCCCAGTTCGCCTCCTTCATTAATGGAGCCGGGGGTTTCCGGCGCGGCATGGCTCGGCACTCCGCCGGGAAATGAAAACTGCCGGAAGAGCCGATGCATGCCTTCGGCATCCTGAGGGACGTTGGGATAGAGTTCGCTATACGTTCCCTCGAGCCACGTGTTTGCCACCATCCCGGGCCCGCCATGGCCGGGTCCGCAAATGTAGATCATGTCAAGGTCATACTTCTTAATGATGCGGTTGCAATGGACGTAGATGAAGTTCAATCCCGGCGTCGTGCCCCAGTGCCCCAGCAGCCGGGGCTTGATGTGCTCGAGGCGCAGCGGCTCCTTGAGCAGCGGATTGCCGTATAAGTAAATCTGGCCGACCGAGAGGTAATTGGCCGCTCTCCAATAGGCGTTAATGCGCCGCAACTCGTCTTCGGAGAGCGGATTAGTCGCGATCTTTACATCGGGAGAAATCGTCGTCGCCATGGGTTCCTCCGCTGATTGAAATTCTAGCCCCTGGCGCGCGCGAAGGGCGTGCTGCTCCGCACGTTAAGGCGAGTAATCTGCGGAAAGCTGCCTAGGCGGGTTTCGGTGCGATCAGCGCAACTTTGACAGGCTTGGCTCCCTGCTGCGCCTTCATCACCTTGCAGATCAATTGCAGGTTCTCCGAAGGCGCAATCACGCGGGTCAGGTTTCGCTCGGTGTCGATGCCGGTAAGCACCGCGACATTCCAGGAAGGGATATAAATTTCCAGAACGCGCATGGTCTCCAGACCGTTATGCAGGAGCACCACCAGTTCTTCGTCCTCTTTGACCGCCTTTTGCATCGCCTGGATCTGCCCGAGGATCACGGCGCAGACGTTCTCGCCGGATGCCGCGGCTGGACGCGCGGTTTTCAGGGATTCGGAGACCTGGGCGGCGTCGGCGGGCCGGAGCGAATCGAGCAGCGCCTGCTGCGCAATCTGCTTGGTCAGAGAGCCGAGAGCCATCGGTTCGATCCTAGCACACGGGTTGGCTAGGCGACGCCGCCGCGCAGCAGAGAGGCGGCCGTAGGCGCGGCCACTCCCGGCGTCCGCGCGTTCTGCTCGGCTTCCGGTACTTTGTCGCCTTCGCCGGGCGCCAGGAACATGTTGGCGTCGATGCCGTGCTGACGCGTATATAAATCGTAGTACCGGCCTCCCAAGGCGTAGAGCGATTCGTGCGTGCCGCGCTCGACAATACGGCCGTCTTCCACGACCAGGATCTGTTCGGCGCGCCGGATAGTCGAAAGCCGATGCGCGATCACGAAGGTTGTCCGGCCTTCCATCAAATACGCCAGGCCGACCTGGATGGCCGCTTCGGATTCCGAATCCAGGCTCGACGTGGCCTCGTCGAGAATCAGAATGCGCGGATTCGCCAGAATCGCGCGGGCGATCGAAACGCGCTGCCGCTGTCCGCCGGAAAGCTTCACGCCGCGCTCTCCTACGATGGTCTCGTATCCCTTTTCGAATCTTTCGGCGAATTCATCGACGCGCGCAATGCGGCAGGCCTCCAGAATCTGGGATTCGGTTGCGTCCGGCCGCGAGAATGCGATGTTTTCCCGGATGGTGCCGTCAAACAGAAAAGTATCCTGCAGCACCACGCCCAGCTGTGTGCGATAGGAGTTCAACCGCACCGTATTGAGATCGACGCCATCGACTTGAATCATGCCCTCGGTAGGCTCGTGAAAGGCCGCGATCAAGCTGATGATGGTCGATTTTCCTGAGCCTGAGGGGCCTACCAGAGCAGTGGCCGTGCCGGGCAGCGATTCGAAGCTCACATCATGCAGCACCGGTTTTCCGGGATCGTACGCGAAGTCCACGTGATTGAAGGAAACCACGCCCTGGATGGGACCGATGGATCTGTCGCGGCGCGCATCTTCGTCTTCCGGCTTTTCGTGCAGCACCTCCTGCGTGCGGTCCAGGCCCGCCAGCGCTTCGGTAATCTGCGTCCCGATGCCGACAATCTGGAATACGGGCGCCACCAGGAAGGCCAAGAAGGCCGTGAACATCATGAAGCCGCCGAGCGTCAGCGTGCCCGCGAAGATCTGGCGGGCGCCGAGAAACATAACCACGGCGCCGACAATCCCCATCAACACCGTAGCGGAAAGACTCATCAGCGACATGGCCGTGAGCGACCGCATGACGTTCTCCAGCAGCCGCTGTACGCCGCCCGCGAAAACCTCGGCTTCCTGGCGTTCAGCATGATAGCCCTTCACGACGCGGACCCCCGCGAGCGACTCGGTGAGCCGGCCGGTGACCTCGGCGTTGATCTTGCCACGCTCGCGGAAGATCGGCCGGATGCGCGTAAATGCTTTTTTCAAGACCAGCGCGAAGACCGTGATGAACAGCAGGCAGGTACCGGTGAGCAGGGCGCTGACGCGCAGCAATACGACGAGCGCAATCAGCGCGGTCAACAGGCCGCCGATGAATTCCACAAGCCCCGTGCCGATCAGGTTCCGCACCCCTTCGACATCCGTCATGATGCGCGAGACCAGCACACCGGCCTTGTTGGCGTCGTAATAAGCCACCGGCAGGCGTCCGACGTGCTCCTGCACTTTGCGGCGCAGCTGCGCAATTAGCCGTTGGCCCTCGATGGATAGCACCTGGGTCAGAGTGAACGAGCTGATCCCCTGGATGAGCGTGGCGATCACGACGGCCAGCACCAGCGGGAGAAGCAGTTGCACCTGGCGCTTGCCGACGATGTTATCCACCAGAATTTTGGTGGACGCCGGCAGCACCAGACCCGTGACGCTCTTGATGATTGTCAGGACCAGGCCGACCGCCAGGAGTTTGCGCCGCGGCCGCACCAGTTCTTTCAGCAGCGGCCAAACGCTGCGGAGTGCTTCGCTTGGTTTCTTCTTCGGTTTTGCCGGGGCCACGTATTTGCCCTCGCAGCGCCGGCATTCTTGCGCCGGCCGCTACCCTCCCAGAGTAGCCGGGGACGATGCCGGCGCGCCACTAGCCGTACAGGTAGGTAAGCAGAATGTCGGGCATTTCGGCCGCGCGTTTTACCTCGAGCACGGGGAATCCCGCGGCGCGCCCGCTGGCAATTCCGGACGGAGAATCTTCGATAACCAACGGTGCCTGCGCCCCCAGCAGCCGCGCGGCCAGCAAATAGGGATCGGGCGCGGGTTTGTGCCGCTCCACGTCGCCGCCGCCCACGAGGGTCCCGAAATACCGCCTCAGATTGCGAAGTTCCAGGGGCGGCTCGATTTCGATCCGCGCGCTGGAACTGACCACCGCGAGCTTATATTGCGTATGCAGCCGTTCCAGCAGCAGCGGCAGCTTCGGCGGGAATTCCGGATTCTTCATTCGTAAACGGAACAATTCTTTTTTCGCCGGATACTGCTCCCACAGCGTTTCCCACGCGAGCGGCGGCCGGGCTTCGGAAGCGATGATCTGCAGCATAATGCGGTCGTCGAGCCCCGCATAGCGTGGTCCGTATTCCTCCCACGTCAGGTTTACGCCGAACGGCGCCAGCACTTCGGCCCAACAGGCGCAGTGCAGCGGCTCGCTGTCCAACAGCACGCCATCGAAGTCGAAAAGTATGGCGTCATACGCGGGCATTTTGGGAAGGAACTTCAGCGTAACATGCGGCTTTCGTTGTGATATCGTACAGGTTCAGAACGACATGCCAACCGAAGCTGAAATGCAAGCCGAACTCGAACGCCTCCGCGCCGAAAACGAGGCGTTGAAACGTCCCCGCGGGCAAATGGCCATGAAGGTGAGTGAAAAAGGGGCGCTATCCGTCTATGGATTGGGGCGCTTCCCCGTGACCTTGTACCGCGAACAGTGGGAAAAACTCCTCGGGATGAGTGACGAGATCCGCCGGTTCATTCAGGAGAACGACCACCAGCTCAAGAGGAAAGAATAGCGCGCCCCCCGGAATGGAAGAGCCGTTTGAAACGCACGGCGTGCGCGGGATTCTGCACCGCCCGGATCGCGCCAACGGCCACGCTCTGGCGCTGACCCACGGCGCCGGCTCCAATTGTAAAGCGCCCCTGCTGGTCCGGCTCGCACATGCCTTCGAAGCCGCCGGCTACGTGGTGCTCCGTTACGATCTGCCGTTTCGCCGGCTGCGCGCCAAAGGGCCGCCGTTTCCAGCGCAGGCAGAGCGCGATCGCGAGGGTGTCGCGTGTGCGGCCGAAGCCCTGCGGGAATTTGTGCACGGCCACCTGTTTTTAGGCGGCCACTCCTACGGAGGCCGGCAGTCGGCGATGCTGGCGGCCGCGCGGCCCGAGATCGCGACGGCGCTGCTGCTGCTTTCCTACCCGTTGCACCCGCCTCGCAAACCTGAGCAGCTGCGCACCGCCTTTTTTCCCCAACTGCAACTTCCGGCTTTATTTGTACACGGTACCAATGACCCGTTCGGCTCACTCGAAGAACTCCGGGCTGCCATGGGCCTGATCTCGACGCGGACCGACTTGCTGGCGGTCGAGGGCGCTGGCCATGATCTGGGCCGGGCGGCCGATCTGGCGGTGGATGTGATCGCTCGCCTGGAGGCTTTGGCGAGTTACCCACCTGCGGGTGGGCGCATGCTATCCTGAAGGCTAATTTTCCCCGAGGGTTGCACCCATGCGCGCTTACCGCTATCAAACTCCCCACGGGATCGAGGTCACGCGCAGCGCCTCCACGGCCAATTTTCGCAAGGGCCTGAAGTCTCTGCTGCGTGATCTGGACCGTCACCGTGGGATTTACCTCTCATCGGGATACGAATATCCCGGGAGGTACTCGCGCTGGGACATCGCCTCCACCCGCCCGCCGCTCGAGATCGTCTCCTATGATCGCGAAGTCCGCTTCCACGCTCTCAACGCGCGGGGCGAAAAGATCGCGCAGATTCTCGAACCGGTTCTGGCAGGGCACCCCCACTGGGAAGAATTTTCGGCGGAACCGGGAGTATTGCGCGGCCGTCTGAAGCCCCTGCCGGCGCTGTTTCCCGAAGAGGAGCGCAGCAAGCAGCCCTCGGCATTTTCCGTGCTGCGGGCGTTGATCGAGGAATTCCGCGGCGAGGAGGATTCGCGCCTCGGCCTGGTCGGGGCGTTCGGCTACGATCTGCTGTTCCAGTTCGAGCCCATCGAAAAGAAATTGCCGCGCGACGGCCACAAAGACCTGCACCTGTTTCTGTGCGACGACATCTGGTTCATGGACCGCAAGAAGGAGCAGATCGAGCGCTTCCGCTATGATTTTGCGCGCGACGGCGTCTCGACCGAAGGGTTGCCGCGCGATGCCGCAACGGTGCCCCGGGCGACCAGACTCAAACCGGCTCCCATCACATCGGATCACGAACCCGAAGAATACATGGAGAAGGTAGAAACCGTGCGGACAGGGATGCGCCGAGGAGACTACTACGAAGTCGTTCTTCGCCAAACTTTCCAGACGCCGTATTCGGGCAAGGCTTCCGAATTATTCGAGCGCGTGCAGCGCGCCAGCCCGAGCCCGTATGAGTTTCTGCTTCAGTTCGGGGAGGAGCAACTGGTCGGTGCATCTATCGAGATGTTCGTCCGGGTCGAAGGACAGCGCGTCGAAACCTGTCCCATCTCCGGAACCGCGCAGCGCACCGGCGATCCCTTGCGCGATGCCGACAACATTCGCGAGTTGCTCAAATCCACAAAGGAAGAATCGGAGCTGACCATGTGCACCGACGTCGATCGCAACGACAAGTCGCGCGTGTGCGAGCCTGGCTCCGTGAAAGTGATCGGCCGGCGCCTCATCGAATCCTACGCCGGTGTGTTTCATACCGTCGATCACGTGGAGGGCATTCTCGCCGAGGGCTTCGACGCGCTCGACGCATTCTTGAGTCACATGTGGGCCGTGACGGTAATCGGGGCGCCCAAAAAGGCCGCCGCCCAAACCATCGAGAATCTTGAAAAGAACGCCCGCGGCTGGTATGGCGGGGCGGTGGGGATGATCAAGCTCAACGGCGATATGAACACCGGGATTCTGATCCGCACCACCTACCTGCGCGATGGTATGGCGCGCTACCCGGTCGGCGCTACGCTGCTCTACGATTCCGTCCCCGCCATGGAAGAACGCGAAACGCGGCTCAAAGCCACCGGTTTTTTCCGTGCCCTGGGTGCTCCCGAGGCGGCGATGGCCCGCGACATACTCGAACGCGAGTCGCTTGGCGCCGGCTCGAAGCTGCTCCTCGTCGATAATGATGATTGCTTCATCCACACACTCGCCAATTACGCGCGGCAGGCCGGCGCCGAGGTGGTCACCTATCGCGCGGGCTTCCCGCCGGATCTCATTGCGCGCATAGCTCCCAGCCTGATCCTCATTTCCCCGGGACCGGGCCGGCCTGCGGATTTCGGCGTGCCCGACTTGGTGAAGTCGGCCGTGCGGCTCGGTGTCCCGGTTTTCGGCGTCTGCCTGGGATTGCAGGGCATCGTCGAAGCGTTCGGCGGCGAACTCGGCGTATTGGATTACCCGATGCATGGCAAGCCCTCCCTGGTTCGTCATCGCGGCATCGGCGTATTCGAGGGCCTGCCCTCGGAATTTCTGGTCGGCCGGTATCATTCGTTGTTTGCGCGGCGCGAAAGTTTTCCCGCCTGCCTGGAAATCACCGCCGAAACCGAAGATGGCGTTATTATGGGTGTGCGCCACAGGGAACTGCCGGTCGAGGCGGTTCAATTTCACCCGGAATCGATTCTCACCGCGGAAGGTGATCATGGCTTGCGGCTTATGGAAAACGCGGTCCGGTTTGGCAAGGCAGCGAAAACTGTGGCGTAAAGGCGGTGCTTCGTGCGCGTCCTCAAATACGTCGGTATTGCCCTCGTCGTATTACTGCTGATCATTGTTGCGATCCCATTTTTCATTGACGCCAACCAGTTCCGGCCGCGGCTGGAAGCGGCGCTCTCGGATTCGCTCGGGCGCCCCGTAAAGGTGGGAAATCTCACGGTTGCGTTGTGGTCGGGCGGGGTAACTGCCGAAGACCTCTCGATCGCCGACGATCCGGCTTACAGCCGCAATCCCTTCCTGCAGGCAAAGTCGCTGAAGCTCAGCGTGGAACTGATGCCGCTGATCTTTTCGCACGCCCTGAACGTCACGGGTCTGACGATCGATCAGCCGGCGATCGTGCTGCTGCAGGCACCTTCGGGCGCCTGGAACTTCTCGAGCCTGGGAGGTAAATCCAAGGCGGACTCCGCGCCCCCGCCGGCGTCGGAGAGCCAGCCTCTCGCGATTTCGGCCAAGCTCGTGAAGATCACCAACGGCCACTTTGCGCTCGGTCAGACCAACACCAGGTCCAAGCCGCTGGCTCTCGATAACGTGAGTCTGGAAGTGCGGGATTTCGCGCCGCGCGCGGCCTTTCCGTTTTCGTTCTCCGCCGATGTGGCAGGCGGTGGAAAATTGAATGTCGATGGCAAGGCCGGGCCCATTCCCGAGACCGATTCCGCCATGACGCCGATGCAGGCCGCGTTCCACGTGGCGCAGTTGGATCTCGCCCGCTCGGGAGTGGTGCAGCCCTCGACCGGAATGGCCGGCCTGATTTCGCTCGATGCCCAAGGTAGTTCGAACGGCGAGGCGATTGACCTCAAAGGTCATCTCAAAGGCGAGAAGTTGAAGCTTGTCAAGACGGGATCGCCGGCCGGACGTCCGGTCGATTTCGATTTCGATGTGGACCACGATCTTCGCAAACGTACCGGCCGGTTGAATCGGGGCGATCTGCACTTCGGCAGCGCGCCCGCCACCCTCACCGGCACGTATGACCTGCGCGGCGAGACCGCGGTTTTGAACATGGCCTTCTCCGGGCCGAACATGGCCGTGGATGAACTCAAGCAGTTGCTGCCGGCGCTGGACGTTGTCCTCCCCTCGGGTTCCTCGCTGCAAGGGGGCACGGCCCTCGCCAAGCTGACGTTCCAAGGGCCGGCCGACCGCCTCGTTACGGCAGGCACGCTGGGCTTGAACAACACGAAGCTGGCGGGCTTCGATCTCGGAAACAAGCTCAAGACGGTCGCCATGCTGGCCGGGCTTCCCAGCGGCCCCAATACCGAGATTCAGACGTTAGGGGCCGATGTCCGGTCGTCTCCCCAGGGCACCGCGATCAATAATTTTCAGTTGATGGTGCCGACGATCGGGCAATTGACTGGGGCCGGCACCATCAGCCCGGCCCAGGCGCTCGATTTCCAGATGCGCGTCACATTGCACACGTCGGGCGCCGTAATGGCCGCGCTTGGGCAGAAGGGCGACACCACTGTGCCGGTGCTGATCGGAGGGACCTCGTCGAATCCGAGCTTTCGCCCCGACGTCAAGGCCATCACGCAGCAGAAAATTCAGAGCCTGACCGGCAACAGCGACCTGGGCAAAGCGGCGGGGGGCCTTCTGAATAATCTGTTCGGCAATAAAAAGAAGCAGTGACATCCGCGAACTAACGGGCGCTTACCATTGCACGTACAGTAAAGCAGCGGCAAGGAGGGTCGCTGCTCCCGCCAGCAGCGGCCAGATCCACGGGTGCGCGGTTGGCGTCACCCTGCGATCCGCAGAGTCTTTCGGTTCCGTAAAGTTCAGGAGTGTTTGCGCGGCCGATTCCTGTTCGAACGAGCAAGTGTCCCAGTCCAAAAGCGCGATTCTTTTCTCAAGGTGCGCCTGCAGGTCGCTGCCGTGGCATGGCACACAGGCAGCCATTTCAGGAGCGAGCACTTGGCGAATCTGCTCGTAGCGCGCCCAGCGCGGATCCGGAGTAATGGCAAAGCCGAGGCTGGTGGCGATTCGTGCCGCGACGAGCACGATCCGGATCAACTCCGGTTCCTCCTCCGCGACGCCGGAGTCATAGCGGCCGACGACCGCCCGAAGATCCTCGGGAAGATTCCATTTGGCGGCCAGACACTCGCCGGCCTCATACCGGTCCATACCGAATAACTCACGCTCCTCCTGCCGCAAGTCGAAGGGTAATCCGGTCGCGAGTTTCTCGGCCGCCGCCTGCAGCAGACGCGGGTAGTCGACAGGAAAGCCCACCAACAGGCCCAGGCAGCCAATGTCGTGCAGCAGCGCCGCGGCGTAGGCAGTGTCTTCGGCAACCCGTTGCGAGCCCGCGAGTTTCTCGGCCACCAAGCCGCAGGCCACGCTGTACCGCCAATAGGCACGGAGATCCTCGACCATCAGGATGCCCTTTACGTACGTCCGGGTGATCGCCGTCAGCGCCAGTGAGCGGACTCGCCGCACGCCCAACAGGGTCAGCGCCTGCTCCAGGGCGTTCACTTCGCTCCGGAACGCGTATAGGGGCGAGTTGGCGTGGCGGATGATTTCCGCCGAAAGCGCCGGGTCGGACCGCAGCAGGTGAATCAGGTCCGCCGTGCCTGTCTTGTCATCGCACGGAAGACTAAGCAGCTTAGCGGCCACAGGCGGAAATACCGGAACCTGCGCGAGCGCAGCGCTATTCATGGCGGAATGCCCTTACCCGCTTATCGGCGGCCGGGCCTGCGCCCTTTAGGATGCCAGAACCAGCCCCGACGGCAGTTCCTCGCCGAAAATCCGGCCGAGCGTGCGGTCGTCTTCTTCCTCGCCCTCCAGCGTCGCCAGCAGACGCTCGGCGTGCGGCATGGTTTGTAGCTTGTGCTTGACCGTTTCCCGCACCGCTGCGGCCAGGTCGCGGGTCGGGTCTTCGGTGCGCCGCGCCAGCGCCGCGAGGGCCTCGCCGGCGTTCGGCACTTTGAGGAGCGTTTCGACCCAGCGGGCCGCCGCCGCAGGCGGCACCACCAGATTGATCGGCCCGTAGAAAAGGTGGCGGGCGCCGAGGCGCGACAGGCACCACAGCTCGCTCTCTTTGAAATCGCCGGTCTTTACCCGCTTGATCAGTGCCTCGCCCAATTCAGTCTTGGCGCCGATCGGCAGCAGTTCCAGACTGCTCGCGGTGCGCCACATCTCCCGCAACAGCGACGCGTTGATCCGCTGCGGCTTCTTGTTGCCGCGCGGCAGCAGATGCCCGGATAGCCGCTGATAAATATCCGCCTGCTGGTTGCGATTGAGACCGCCGGCCACCCGGCCCCAGAAGATCCACCAGTCGATTTCGCACTGGACCTGGTTGCCGTAGGTGAGGCCGGCGGCGAAGAGGCGCCGCGCCTGTTCGATGCGGAAGTCATCGCCGGGATAACCGAAACCCGGCCGCAGACAGAAGCCACAGAGGTTCAGCCAGCGGGCTTCGTATGCCGGGCTTTTCCTGCGCCCGTCCGCCGCGGCGAGGAACGCGTCGGCCATCTGGCGGATCGCCGAAAGAGGCCAGGAATTTTTCCCCAACCCCATCGTTTGTTCCAGTTTGGCCGGCACCTCTTCGGGGGCGATGGGCGACTTGGCCGAGGGCGCGAACACCGCCCCGATCAATTCGAGCGACGATTTCAATGCCTGCTCGCTGACCACCGCCGCGGCCTTGCGTTCCACCGGATGTTCGGCGGCAGCCTTGCGCAGCTCGAATTGCAGCCGCCAGCGGTTGTCGCTGATCTTCGATTCGCACCACGTTTCGAGGGTGCCGATTTCAGTCAGCCGCGCACCCAACTTCACCGGGATCAAGCGCTCTTCCGCTTTCTTTCCGAAACGGATGACCGCGTGCAGCGGCGCGTGCATGTGCAGGCCGCTGTCGCCGGCATCGAATTCGAGCACCGCGCCCAGCTTGTCTTCGCTGCGCGTCAGCGAGCTGTACAGGCGGAACGAGACGGGCCGGTTCGCCACCAGTTGCAGGGCTTCGTTATCGATTTCGAGGGCTGCGCCTTCTTCGGCTCCGCGCGGAACCAGACAAACCACCCCAACCTTGCCGTCCTTCGGCTCGCCGATTCCGATGTAGTACGTGCGCGGCAGCCCGCCGCGCACCAGCACGCCGCTGCCGGTGGCGCGCACATAGGAATAATATGCCGCGCCGCGCGCCACGGCGAGGTCGAGCTCCGAGTTTTCGAGAATCTCCGGCCGGCGGCCGTACCATTTTCCCACCACGTCGGACAGGCGCTGCTGGAGGATCTCGGGAATGAAGAACCCGCCGTTGAACAGAATCGCGTCCGGCGCCTGGCCCGCCCCTTCCAAAAACGCGTTCAGGTGCCGCGTAATCGCCGCATCGGAGACATACGGCAGGCCCAGCTCACGGAAAAGGCTGCGCTTCTCTTCCTTCGGTGCTTCGCCGCGTTCGGTGAACGGCAGGAAGCCTTCCAGCGCCAGCTCGAGCGCCTCCTCGCGCCGGATCTCGCTTTTCAACGTTTTGCCGATGAGGGCCGATCCGGAGCCAAGCACCGTGATCTCGACGCTCTGGCGGTTGGGATCGGTCAGCAGGATCTCCTTGGCCGCGGAGCATTGACGCCGCAATCCGCTGCGCTGGCGGATCGAAAGCTGCGAGCCCAGCTTGGTTTCCACCAGCCAGGCGAACGTCAGATCGAGATTGTCGCCGCCGAGCAGCAGATGTTTGCCCACCGCCGTCCGGGTGAAGTTGACCAGGTCGCCTTCGCGCGAAACCCGGATCAAGCTGAAATCGCTCGTCCCGCCGCCCACGTCGCAGACCAGCACGATTTGGCCGTCAAACAACTTCTTGCGCGATTGCGCCAGGTTATTCGCGATCCACGAGTAGAACGCGGCGGCCGGCTCTTCGAGGAGCGTGAGCCGCTCGATGCCGGCGTCGCGTGCCGCCATGACGGTCAGCTCGCGCGCCTCCTCGTCGAAGGAAGCCGGCACCGTCAGGACAATATCCTGCTCGGCCAGCGGCACGCCTTTCGCCTTGTCCCACTCCTCGCGAAACTTCGCCAGGTACCGCGCCGAGACCTCCACGGGCGAGAGCACGCGGCCGGTTTCGGGCGAATCCCAAGGTAGAATTTTCGCCGTCCGGTCCACGTCGGGGTTCGAGAGCCACGATTTGGCCGAGTGCACCAGCCGCGTCGGCACCAGCGCGCCCTGCTCGCGCGCGTACACGCCCACGGGCTGCCCGTCTTCCAGAAAGAGAAACGAGGGCAGCGTCCGACGCGGCTCCGCGCGCCCGGGCGCCACCAATTGCGGCGTCTCAAAAATATGAACCGGCGGAAAATCGCGGTCTTCCGCTTCACGTTCGTCAATATAGGCCAGGGCCGAGTTGGTCGTGCCCAGGTCGATGCCGATTTTCATCTGTCGTTTAACTTCCAGCTTCGCTGTGCATCGGGACTGAACCAAGACGGGCGTCGCTTACGCCGCGGCAACCCGCTCCCGCACATTGAATTCGAGCTTCCAGCGCCGATTATCGCGCGCGACGCACCATAGCTGCAGCAACCCGGTCTCGGTGATGACGGTCTCGAAGGAGACCGGCACGACTTCGGCCGAAGACTCACCGGCGCCGAACGTCACCTCCATCGGTGACAACTCGTCGAGTTCTCCGCCGAAGTCTTCAATCAAGTCGCCCGGCTGGTCGTTCTTACGCGCGGCCGAAGTGAAGAAGCGGAACTCGGCCGGCTCGCCGACGATCAAGCCGAATTCGCGCCCGGCAATCCGCACGTCGGTGCCTTCTTCCATTCCGAACGGCACCACGGTGAGCGCCTTGAGCGGAGCCGCGAACCCCGGAGCCGCCGGCATCGCGGTTTCGATTCCGACGTAATAGGTGCGGGGAACGCCGCCGTGGATTCGCACTCCCCGCCCGCGCCGCGCCAAGCCGTGGTAAGCCGCGCCGCGCGCCACGGCGTGCATCAGATCCTCTCCGCTCAGCGGCTGTATGGCCGGCATGCCTTCTTCGGCCAGCCAGGAATTGAGCGTGCTCAGCAAGCGTTCTCGTACGAGGCCCGCCTTGAGCACGCCTCCATTGAAGAGCACGTGAGTGGGACACGCGAGGCCGCTCGGACCGCGCCGCACCGCGCCGTGCTCCGACGTAGCCGCCTGCTGCCGCAGAAAACGCGCCAGGTGCTTGGTCATCGCCGGGTCGCCCGCGTACGGGAGGCCGATTTCCTGAAGACCGGCTCGGCGCTGCCGGACCGGCATTTCCGAACTGCCGATCGCCGGCAAAAATCCTTCGCGCAAGACGCGGTCGATATCTTCGCGCTGCAGTGCGGCCTTGATCGTGCCGCCCACCAGTCCCGTGCCTTTCCCGAGTATCGTCACCGGAGCCTCGCCGGCTTTCGAACCCGGCGCCAGCAGCTTTTCTTTAGCGAGACGGCAGTTGTTCCAGAGAGTCTGCATCTGCCGGCTGTCCAGCCGCGTCCCCTTTTCGGCCAGCCGCTGCGCCACCGTTCCGGCCAACGCGAGATCGATATTGTCTCCTCCGAGCAAGATGTGCTCCCCAACCGCCACGCGGTCGAGCGCCAGTTCGCCTTCGCGCTCGGTCACCGCGATCAGCGTGAAGTCGGTCGTGCCGCCGCCGATATCCACGACCAGAATCAGGTCGCCAAGCTTGACTCGCTCGCGCCAGTCGGGGTGCCGCTCGATCCATGCATAGAACGCCGCCTGCGGTTCTTCGAGCAGTGTCAGGTTCTGATATCCGGCTTTCTGCGCCGCTTCCAGAGTCAACTCGCGCGCCACGGCGTCGAACGAAGCCGGTACCGTCACCAATACCTGCTGACCGGTAAACGGGAACTCCGGCATCCGCTGATCCCAGGCTTCCCGCAGGTGCTCGAGATACCGGCGGCTCGCGGTCACCGGCGAGATCTTGTCCACGCCTTCCGGCGCACGGAAAGGAACCAGGGGCGCCGTGCGATCCACACCGGAATGCGAAAGCCAGGATTTTGCCGAAGACACCAGCCTGCCGGCATTTTCGGCTCCGCGCTTCTGAGCCAGGGCGCCGACCGCGAAATCACGTCCCGTATCCCACGGCAGCGCCAGGCTTCCGGCAGGGAAATCCGACGGCCCGGGCAAATAGAGGAACGACGGCAGCAGGTCTTCTTCGCGTACTTCGCCGGGATTGGCCAGCTGGGGAATCCCCATTACCTGCACGTTGGCCGGCGCGAATGGGTCCGCATCCGCGCGTAGCTCCGCGTATGCGAGCGCGGAGTTCGTCGTCCCCAGGTCGATACCGATGACGTATTTGGATTCCAAAGGGCTCTACTCGATTTCGATTTCCGCCGGCGCCAATACCGCTGGATCCTGTTTGGCGCCCAGGTTCGGAAGTTCGACCTTCACCGCGCGCCATCCTTTGTGCCGCAGGATGCCGCCGGGGGGCGGCGCTGCCGGTACGTTGCCAATGAACTTGACGACGTTCGGATCTTTCGAGGGCGCCTGCGTGAACGTTCCTTCCACGCTGTCGATCACCGGTTGCAGCGTCAGATAGCGTGTCAGCGAATCGCGGCATTGATTGTGGAGTTCGCGCACCGCGGCGCCGACCTGGTCATCCGAATAGGACGCGATGTCCTCCATTAGGAAATCGATTAATCGCGAGTCCCGCTGAAGAATTCCCAGGATTTGCAGAGCGCCATCCGAGCTTTTTACGACTGGAGTGGCGGAGGCGCCCGGTTTCGACGGGCTCGCCGGGTTTGCCGCGGAGCGCCGCGACAGCCCCAACGCGGTGATCGCAGGATCGGAAAGCCGGCCCTGAAACAGGATGTTGAAAAAACAACGGAACGCGAGAAAAATGCGATTCAACGCTATGGCTCCAAAATCTAGAATAGCGTGTCGACGCCCTTCTAGTTCGAGCCCGCTAGTCTGAGCCGGCTCCCGCCGCGCTGGCCGCCGATTCGCGCCACGACGCCCAGTACTTTTTCATGCGCTCCGAAACCTGCTGGCGTTCTTGAGTGCCCATCGATTTCCGGCCGCGCCGGCGCGCGGTTCGCAATCCGTCAGCGCTGTTGGATTCGAGGGCTTCGAGGGCCGCAATGCTGTTCTCGACTTTGGCTTTCTCGACGTACAAAGTTCGAATGATTTCCGTGAGATCCATTGGTTTTTGTTTGTGCGGCGATGTACGAGTTCGTACATCCGCCGGCGGGATGTCAGATTTGGGGCTCACCCGCTTTCGATGATTGTGCCTCAAGAAGCGCCGTTCTCCCCATAGCTCAAACGAGCCATTCGTACCGGATTAGCGCGAATGGATTACAGTTGCGCGCCGCAACTGCTCCAGTTGCCGGCGGGCGATGTCGGCCCAGGGACCGCTTCGGTCGAGCTTCAGATAGCATTTCCAGTGATGGACTGCCTTGAGCGGATCGCCGGTCCGCTCGCAAAGCAGCGCCAGGTTGAAATGCGCATCCGCGTATTGCGGATTGAGAGCCAGTGAGCGTCGATAGTGATCGAACGCCTCGTTGAGCCGGCCCTGCTCGTCGTAAAGGTTGCCCAGGTTGAACTCGGCCAGCGGATAGCTGGGATCGGCCGTGATGGCTTCCTTGTAATACCGTTCGGCTTCCGGAAATTTGCGCTGGCGGTAATAGATCGTGCCGAGGTTGACAAGCGCTCCCGCGGCCTCCGGGTTCAGCTCGATCACGTGTTCATACGCCTCGATAATATCTTCCAGGGGCGCCGCGGTTTCCTCCAGGGCCAGCGCCTTCTGAAACCAGGCTTCGGATTCCCGGAGGCGGTTCGCGGTGCGCTTGCGCGCCGGAAAATCCGTGATCCCGCGCAATTCCGAGGCGTCGAAATCGAATAGGATCTGGCCGCTTACGGCATCCATTTTCTGCCCGGCCAGGCGGACCGCGATTTTCTTGCCGTCGGAAAGAATGCGCAACTCCGACAGCGGCTGCTTGACGTCCGCCAGCTTGCGGCGCAGCGCGTCGACGGCTTCGGCGATTTTGCGCGGGCGGAACCCTTTACCCCGCAATTCGAGAATCGTCCGGATCGCGATCAGGTCTGAGAAGGAATAGGAGTTGCCGGACGGCAGCAGCTCCCCGTGCTCCCAAGTCTTCAACTGACGCTCGCTAATGCCGAACTGGCGGCGCACTTCGGCCCGGGAGTATGCCTGCCGGGGCGCCTTCGTGAGCACGCGAATATTTTAGCGTGCCGCAGTTTGGCCGGGCCGCCATAGTTGGGCGGCGGTATCATTGGTTCCCCGCCGGCTCACTCATTCGTAGCGCAGCGCCACCGTTGGATTGACGGAAACCGCGCGCCGCGTCGGAACCACGCAAGCCAGCAGAGCCACCAGGATCAGCAGCATCGAAATGCCGATATAGGTTGCCGGATCGGTCGCGGTCACCTCGTAAAGCGCGGATTTGAGATAACGCGTTAAGGCTAACGAGCCTGACAGACCCAGGGCGAGCCCGATCGATAACAACAGGAGCGCTTGCAGGATCACGAGTTTGAGAACGTCGGGCGCGCTCGCTCCCAGCGCCATCCGGATGCCGATCTCCCGCGTGCGTTCCGCCACCGAGTAGGCCATTACTCCATAAATTCCGATCGCGGCCAGGCCGGCGGCCACGCCGCCGAAAATCCCCAGCAACAGCACGTATAAACGGACGTACTGCACCTGCTGATCCAGATACTCTTGCACGGTGCGGATATCCGCGACCGGTTTATTGTGATCGACTTCGGCGACCGCCTCGCGGATGCTCGCCGCCAGACCCTTGGGATTGCCGCTGGTGCGCAGGATGAAATACATCGCGGCGCGCACGCCGTATCCGGCGCCCATCCAGCGCGGGGTTTGCTGGAGGTAAGGCACGTAGACGGTCGGTTCCAGTTGGCGCTGCTGGCGGCTCATCCGGATGTCGCCCGCTACGCCGACGATTTCACGGAGCGGTTCATCCGGCACATAGTCGAGCCGGATTTGCTTGCCGATGGCGCTCTCATGGGGCCAGTACCGCTTGGCCATGGTCTGGTTGATGACGACGACCCAGGGAGCGGACGCGGTATCGCGGTCACTGAAATCGCGGCCTTGCACAATCGGTGTGCGCAACGTCGGGAAATAATTGGGCGTGACCGCAATATAGGCGGCCATCTGGCCGGGTTGCCCGTTGGGGCCGGGCGGCGGCGCCGGCCGTCCTTCGATCAGAAAACCCATTCTCAGGGCGCCCGCCAGCGGAGGCGTGCCGGCTCCAGCGGCAGACTGGATGCCGGGGAGCTTTTGGACGCGCTCGAAGATCCGCTGAAATGTCAGCGTGGTCACGGGGTTGATATCCCACAAGCCGGCATTGCGGTATCGTCCGTACGGCTTGATCGCCTCGTCGCGCGAGAAACCGAACTCGAACGTGAGCAGGCCCTTGGGATCGGCACCCGGCTGATTGTTCGCGATGCGAATGAAGCTGTTGATCATCAGCCCGGCGCCGATCAACAGGATGAGCGCCATGGCAATCTGAACAGTCACCAGAGCGCTGCGCAGATGCTGCCGCGCAACTCCCTCCGTGCCGCTACGGCCGGATTCCTTGAGCGATCCAACCAGGTCCGGATTTGAAGCCTGGATCGCCGGCGCAATTCCGAACAGGACCGCCGTCAGAATGGCGACCAGCGCGGTGAATGCGAGCACCGGGAGATCCAGCGAAAGCTCGTTCAGTCTCGGAAAACGGGGTGGCGCCGCGGCCACAAACAAACGCAGCCCTCCCCATGCCAGAACCCCCCCCAACATCCCGCCGAGCAGCGAAAGCGGCAGGCTTTCGGTGATCAACTGGCGCACGATTCGTCCCCGGCCGGCGCCGATCGCGGTGCGAACGGCGATCTCAGTCCTCCGCGACGCCGCCCGGGCCAGCAGCAACCCGGCTACATTTGCGCACCCGATCAGCAGCACGATACCCACGGCGCCCTGCAACAGAAGCAGCGGCGACCGCAGTTGCCCATAGAGCGATTGCGTCATCGTTTGCACTACGGCGCCCTGTTTCTTGTTGCGCTCGGGATCCGAGATCGCCAACTGTGCCGCGAGCGTATCCATCTCCGCCTGCGCCTGCGCCAGCGGAACTCCCGGCCGTAATCGCGCCACCACACCCATGTTGTAGAGGGTGCTCTGTACTTCGGTGCGGGTCCAGTTCACCGGCGTCCAGAAATCGGCCTGGTCGTCGAAAACGTAAAAGTTTGGAGGCATGACGCCAATGACGGTCTTCACCACTCCGTCCACGCGCATGGTTTTTCCGATCACACCGGGATCCCCGTTGAACCGCCGCTGCCAGAACCGGGTGCTGATTAGCAGGACCGGCGCCTGGGTATCGATCGGATTTTCGTCCTCCGCGAGAACCCGGCCCAGCACCGGTTTCACCCCGAGCGCCTGAAACAGGGAGGGCGTAAAGTTTTCGCAATCGACCCTCTCCGGGGTTTGCCCGTGCTCGTCCACGCCCACGTTGCACACGTTGTTGCGGAGCGCGCCCATCGCCGCGAAGGACCTGGCGCGTTGCCGGAACGCCATATAATTGACCGCCATCACTCCGTTGAGCTGGTCTTTGCGATCGAGTGGAACGCTCCAGATCATCACCAGACGGCCCGAATCGGGATACGGAAGCGGGCGCAGCAGCGTGGTATTGATCAGGCTGAAGATCACGGTATTGGCG
The DNA here is from genome assembly GCA_035295805.1 of Bryobacteraceae bacterium. Lineage (GTDB taxonomy): Bacteria > Acidobacteriota > Terriglobia > Bryobacterales > Bryobacteraceae > PSRJ01. Next base: position 43,955 of record DATGII010000126.1, read on the forward strand.
CCGATGCCCAAGGCCAGCGACAACGCCGCCACGATCGTGAATCCGGGCTTCTTGACCAGTATCCGAAAGCCGTAAACGATGTCCTGCCACAAAGGGGTCATGTCAACCTCATATTTCCCCGGGGGCCGACTCGGCACCGTGCAATTCACGGCCCAGCGTGTCTCCGATTAGACGCAAAACGGTTTACCGTTGTTTCCCCAACGTATGAAAAAATTGCGGAGGCCCGCCGCCGGCGCCATGGCTGTTGATTCTCGAATACACTGCGACTAATGCGCACCGCCCCGTACGGCTCCTGGCAATCGCCGATTACCTCCGACCTGATCGTTTCTCAATCCGTCGGCCTTTCCGAAGTGCGGGTCGATGGCTCCGACATTTACTGGATCGAGACGCGGCCGCAGGAAGCCGGCCGCAGCGTGGTGGTGCGCCGCAAACCGGACGGCGGAATCGAAGACGTCACGCCCGCGCCTTTCAGCGTCCGCACACGCGTTCACGAATACGGCGGCGGCGCATGGCTGGTTGCGCAGGGCACGCTGTATCTTTCCAATGACGTCGATCGGCGTCTCTACCGATTGCAGGGCGGCGGGCCCGCCGTGCCCCTCACTCCGGAAGGCGCATGGCGCTACGGCGACGGCTTGCTCGATGCGCGGCGGCGCCGTTGGATCGGGGTGCGGGAAGATCACACGGAGCCGGGGCGGGAGCCGGTGAATACGCTCGTCAGCATCGATCTCACCGCGCCGGACTCCGGCCGCGTGCTGGCGGCCGGCCGCGACTTTTTCTCGTCGCCCCGGCTTTCGCCGGACGGCCGCTGGCTCGGGTGGCTGGGTTGGGATCATCCCCGCATGCCTTGGGAAGGGACCACCTTATATGTAGCGGCGCTCGACGAGCGCGGCTTTCCCACTGAGACATTCACGCTTGCCGGCGGTGCGGAAGAATCGATCGTGCAGCCGGAATGGACGCCGGACAGCTCCGCTGTGGTGTTCGTTTCCGATCGCACCGGCTGGTGGAATCTCTACCGCCGCGCCCTGGATCGTTCCGCCCCCGAGCCTCTCGCGCCCATCGCGGCCGAATTCGCGCAGCCGCAATGGGTGCTCGGCATGTCGGCATATGCGTTCGCCGGGCCGCGGCGGCTGGTTTGCTCTTACCTGTCCCAGGGGATCGGGCATCTGGCCGCGCTTGATCTCGACTCGGGGAAACTCGCTCCGCTGGAGACGCCGTTTACGGATTTTTACTCGGTGCGAGCGGATGGCGATCAGGCGGTATTTCGCGGGGGCGCGCCGGGCATTCCGCTCAGCATCGCGACTCTGAATCTCGCTTCCGGCAGGATGGAGATTCTAAAGAAGTCCACCGCGGTAGCGGACGACCCCGAACTCGCCAAGTATTTCACGCGGCCCGAGCCGGTCGAATTTCCGACGGCGGCCAACCGCACCGCTTTTGGCCTCTACTATCGCGCGTACAATCCGGACTTCACGGCGCCGCCGGGCGAGAAGCCGCCGCTCCTGGTGAAATGCCATGGGGGGCCGACCTCAGCGGCCTCTAGCGCACTCGATCTCCGGATTCAATACTGGACCAGCCGCGGCGTGTCTGTGCTCGACGTGAATTACGGCGGCAGCACCGGGTATGGCCGCGCGTACCGGCAGCGCCTGGAAGGCAATCTCGGCATCGTCGACGTGGAGGATTGCGTGAATGGCGCGCGGTTTCTGGCGGAAGAAGGGCGCGCGGACCGCGCCCGCTCGGTCATTACCGGCGGCAGCGCGGGAGGGTACATCGTGCTGGCCGCGCTCGCCTTTCATGATTACTTCCGCGCCGGCGCCACCTATTACGGCATCAGCGACCTTGCCGTGCTCGCGCGGGACACGCACAAGTTTGAATCGCGCTATCTCGATTCTTTGATCGGCCCGTACCCCGCACGGGAAGACCTCTACCGCGCGCGTTCGCCCTTGCACCATGCCGGGCGGATCTCGGTCCCCGTTATTTTCTTCCAGGGCGACGAGGATCGGGTGGTGCCGCCCAACCAGACCGAACTGATGGTCGACGCGCTCCGCGCCAAGGGTATCACGGTCGAGTACATTTTGTTTCCCGGCGAGCAGCACGGTTTCCGCAAAGCGGATAGCATCAAGCAGGCGCTGGATGCCGAACTGGCTTTTTACCGGAGGCACTGGTAACCCCGGCGACCACTACAATCCGATGCGCATTTCGTTGGTTGCTTCGAAGCCGAGCGATTCGTAGAGCGGGCGGCCTTCCTCACTGGCATGCAGGGTGGCGATATCGATGCCCTGTTGGCGGCAGTAGTAGAGCGTGATCTCCACCAGTTGACGCGCCAGGCCGCGGCGGCGGTACGCCGGTTCGGTATACACGTTGAGCAGGTAGCCGCGGAGCCCGCTCCGATCCGGCCGGTGCGGGAACCAGTCGAGCAGCCAAAGGCCGGCTCCGGCCGCGATGGAACGGTCCGGGGCGACGGCAAACCAGCCGAGGTACTCGCCATTCTCCAGCTTGTTCAGGAGCCACGGAAGAAACGCGGCGGCCACTCCATCCAGCCAAGCCTCGTCGCGGCGCCCCATGTCGAAGAACATGGCGCGGCGGTGCTTGATAATAGTCCCGGCGTCCGCGACGGTGGCGCCGCGGACGCGGAATTCCTCAGATGGTTTCGAGGACATCGACCGTCTGCTCAGTCCGTGTGTTGCCTGTATTGAGGGTGCCGGCCGGCTCGAACAACATGATGTGGACCTCGTGCTCCGCCGTTGGCTTGTGTTCAACGCCGCGGGGCACAATCAGAAATTCGCCTTCGCGCAATTCGATGCTGCGCTCGGCGCCGGAATCTTCGCGGTAATGCATGCGGAAGGAGCCGGCGATTACCAGAAACATCTCGTCTTCGTGATCGTGGTGGTGCCAGACGAAATCGCCCTGGAACTTGACGAGCTTTACGTGCTGTCCATTGAGTTCGCCGACAATTTTCGGGCTGAAATGGTCCTGAAAGGCCGCGAATTTTTCCACCAGCCGTACCTTGTGCATTTCGGTCTATGCCACTTCGAGCACGATTTTGCCGCGCGTGT
>DATGII010000127.1:0-18441 GCA_035295805.1 Bryobacteraceae bacterium
GTGTTCTCGGCCCTGTGCGGTTGTTTCACGGCGGCGATGGCGCGCGCAGGCTACGCGGGAATTCCGGCGCGGCCAAACTCGTTACGGAGGAATTCCGAACCAGCCGAGCACCTTGGCTACCGGGTCAAATAGGGCAGCCGTGCTCTTGTATTGCGCGGGCGCCTCGTAACGAAAGTTGTCGTAGTAGCCGGTCATGCCGGTGGCTCCATTCACGATGATTCCCAGCACGCCCAGCGCGATAACCGTTCCGGTCAGCCATTGGGCGGACCGCGGCTTGGCACCGATACGCAATCCCGCAATCACGAGAGCGGAGGCGACCAGCAACACGGCGGCGGAGTCGGCTTGATAGCGCATCGTAGCTCCTACGAATGCGTCCGCGCCGATCCAGGCCGCGCCGAGCAGCGCCAGCGTCGCTGTGCAGACAGCCCAGTCGCGCCGGCGGGCGGAATCGATTTTCTTCCAGGCCGCCGCCGCCGCGCCCAGCAGTAGGATCAGCGGCGCCACCCAAACCATCCCGGCAACCACCTCGATTCCTTTCACCAGAGAATCCGGCGGAGCCGGAGCTAGCGTGACAAAAGGAAACGTCGAATGAAGACGGGGTGGCTCCAGGAGGCTATAGCGCAGATTCTCCAGAATTCGAGGAATACTTACGTGGAAGTACTGCAATTTCCGCACATTGATCCCTGCGAGCTGATAGTGATTGCCGAATTCGAAGGGCGAATCGAAGCGCACGTAGTTGTAGAAAAGCACCAGCAAAAAGCCGGCCGTGAACGGAATGACGGCCGCGGCAAAGCGCTGCAATCGGCTGCGGAGCGGCAGGTCCCCGAGAAACAGAAGCCACAGCATGGCTCCGGCCGCGAATACCAGAGGAGGGCGCGACGCAAAAGCAGCCGCAAAAGCGGCGCCGCTGAGCGCAGCCGCTTCCATCGCGCGCTGGCCGGCGCCCCAGGCGGCGCGAGCCGCGGCATAAAGCCCGGCCAGGATGAACAGTTGCCCGGCGGCAATGGCGGTCTCATAAACGTCCGGCCGCCGGAGCAGATACGGAAACGAATTCGAAAACCCCAGACAGGTACAAAGAAAATAAAACAGCCAGCGCGGCGTCTGCGGCCAGAACCGGGTCAGCAGCAACTTCAACAGAACACACGCGACCAGGAAGGCGGCGCCCGCAAACAACCAGGTACCCAGGCGATCCGGCAGCGGCTCCCGCATGATCAGTGCATACGGTAGATAGAGCAGCAGCACTGGGCCCGGTCCGAAGTAATAGTAGTATCGGCCCTTGTACAGGCTGGCATCGTGGAGGCGATAACCCGCATTCTGCTGCGGGTCGTATGGATCTTTCAACGCGAGCAACTGCGGAGCCGGCGCCCGCCGCAGATAGGTCTGGTGATTGTAAAAGGCGTCGGTCAGCAAGGTGTAGGGGCCGTATTCCCGAATCGGCCCGGAAGTGGGATTGATCGTCCAATAGTAGTATCGGGCGAAGATCAAAATCAGAGCCCAGAATGCCCACCATTGCCAGCGAGGAAAGCGGATGCCGGCGACACCCGGCTCTTCTGCCGCCGGGACTTGCACCTTGTGCATGAGCCGCGTCCGGCGCAGCCGGGGGTCATCGACGTCTACTGATTTTCGCTTGCGCGGGCGCACGCGATGATCTGCCACCCCCATCCTCCTCTTGCGTGATTCCACCGTAGCAATCGCTGGAAACCCGACAAAACCAACTCCTCCACAAGTGAGAGATTTTCGACCGACTGTACTTTGGCTCTCTCCACTAGGCTGGCTCCGCGCGCCAGCACGGCAAGCCGGTAGAGATTAAAGAAGGGGAACCCGGCGCCGGCCGCGAATTCTACCCTGAAGCCGGCCCGCTCCAGCAGCGCTCGCAGCGACTGAGGCGTGTAATGGCGGCGGTGACCGATGTGCCGGTCATACGCCGACATGGGCCCGCCCGGCACCGTGACGATAACCAGGCAGCCCGTTTCCAGAAAACCACCCGCGTGCCGCAGCAGCGTAGCCGGTTCATCGACATGCTCGAGCACCTCGGAGCAGACCGCCACTTGAGCCCACCGGCGGTGTTCGGGCGGTGGTTCAGGCCGGTCGAGCAGATCGTATTGCAGGAAGTGCGCCGCCGGGGCCTTCTGGCGGGCCATTTCGACTCCCACCGCGCTCAGCTCCAGGCCGAGGATTTCGGCTTCCGGCAATTGTTCCAGCAGGTCGCGCGCCAGGTCGCCGGAGCCGCTGCCGATATCGAGGAGATGGCGCGCCTCCGGCGCTCGCTCGCGCATCAATTCCCGAATCAAGTCGCGACGAAAGGCCTGGGCCGGATTGAATCTGGCCGACGATGCGTACGACAGCCAGTGCGTGTTCCAGTCGTCGGCGGCGGGCTGAACCTTATCCGGCGGCGTCATGGCTTGCTGCAACAGACCACAATGATCAACCCCGATTCGACCACAGCGCCGGCGCCATCTCCGTCGCCAGCTCCCGCAGCGCGCGGGCCATCGCGGCGCGCGATCCCATGCTGGGCCGCCATCCCAGAGCGCGAATGTGGTCGCAGTTCAAACGCACCACCGGCACGTCCCCTTTCCAGCCGCGATCGCCGCCGGTATACTGCAGTTCCACCCCGGCCGGATCCAACCCCAAAGTTTCAATAGCCAGCCGCGCGATCTCGGTGACTGTGACCGCGTCGCCGGTCCCCACGTTGTACACTTCAAACGCTTCCTCGCCGCTGTAGTGAGCCGTACGGACCGCCTCCAGGATATCGAGCACGTGAATGTACGATTTGCTCTGAGTTCCATCCCCCAAAATTCGCAGCTGCCGCGGATTTTCCATCAGCCGGCGCGTGAAGTCGAGCCCGACGCCATGCGTTTGCCGCGCGCCCACTACGTTCGCAAAGCGGAAGGCGCGCGCGTGCAACCCGAACATATGACAGTAGGAGGAAAGCAGAGCCTCTCCCGCCAGTTTGCTGGCGGCATAGGTCGAGATCGGGATCATCGGCCCGAAGGTCTCATGCACTTCGCGTGTCCCCTGGTCTCCATATACGCCGCTGCCGGAGGCGTAAAGAATGCTCTTCACGCCGGCGACGCGCATCGCCTCCACTACATTCGCGGTGAGATATGTGCCTTTCCAGAAATCGATCGAAGGCTCTTCGATGGCCTTGGCGATATCCGGATTAGAGGCCAGATGAATGACCAGGGTATGGCCGGCAAAGCAGTCGCACAGCGCTTTCAAATCGGCCGCATCGGCGCGGATCATCCGGAACCGGGAGTCGCTACGGTGGGACGCCAGGTACTCTTCGCGGCCGTTGGACAGGTTGTCGAATACCGTAACCGCTTCGACTTCCGGGCTGGCCAGCAACGAATCGACAAAATGGCTCCCGATGAACCCGGCTCCGCCCACAACCGCGACGCGGCGGTCCTTCCACCGGCCCGCTTGTTCATTTCCAGTCATCGCAGATCGAAGCCTTCAGTTTACCAATCCGGCGAGTGAATCGGACCGCCTTTTGATAGCGCGGGATTCTCGGGCGCAAGCACTCTTCGGCGCGCGCCCGCTCCTCCAGCGGGAGGCCGACAGTGTGTTAAACTCGCAGCTTCTTCCGAGTTCGCGCCGTGGTATTCAACGAAGCTGCACCCTGCCAGCATTTCCTGCCTGAGGGCATGACCTCCGCGGACCTGGTTCCGGCCGAGGTTTCAATTGTGGTGCCGGCCTTGAACGAAGAAATTACCATCGGTGAATTTGTCGAATGGTGCAAGGAGGGGTTGGCCCGGACACACACGAACGGGCAAATTCTGATTGTCGACAGCTCCACCGACCACACCGCCGAAATCGCGCTCGCGCACGGGGCCGAGGTCCTCAAAACCCCCAAGCTCGGATTGGGTCGCGCCTATCTCGATAGCATTCCCTATATTCGCGGTAAGTACGTGATTCTGGGAGATGCCGACCTGACTTACGATTTCCGCGAACTTTCACCGTTCGTGGAGAAACTGCGCCAGGGTTACGAATACGTGATGGGCTCGCGCTTCAGGGGATCGTTGCCCCGCGACGCCATGCCGGCTCTCCACCGCTATTTCGGCAACCCCGCCACCACCTGGATTCTGAACCGGATTTACGGCACGCGCTTTTCCGATATCCACTGCGGCATGCGCGGGCTGACCACCGACGCATTTCGCCGCATCGATTTGCGCTCCCAATCATGGCAATACGCCTCCGAAATGATCATTAAAGCGGTGCACCTGCGGCTGAAAACCGCCGAAGTTCCGGTCACCTTTCATAAGGATCGTGAGGGAAGACAAAGCCATCTCAAGCGCCTCGGGTGGCGCGCCCCCTGGCAGGCCGGCTGGATCAGTCTCCAGACGATGCTCGTCTTCGGCGCGGATTTTTTTCTGATCCGGCCCGGCCTGGCGTTGTTCCTGTTGGGCTCGATCGGGGTTGGCGCGCTGTCTGGGGGCCCGGTGGAATTTCTTGGAATCGGTTTTTCCCTCCACTGGGACCTGCTGTTTCTGCTCTTCGCGGTTATGGGTGTGCAGTTGCTGATTGTCGGCGTGCTGGCGCGCGCGATTTACGGCGTGAAGGACCGAAAATGGAATCGATGGCGGCGCGTGTTCGACTTCAATACCGCGGTACTGCTTTCGCTCGGCTTGTTCCTGATGGGAGTTCTCTCGTTTCTCCCGCTGGTCCGGCAATACGTTCAATTCGGATTTGCCTTGCCCATGGAATTGAGTCCTGCTTCTTATCATGCGGTTGCCGGACTCGGGCTGATGCTGCTCAGTTTTATACACTTCGCCTTCAGCCTCGTGTACAGCGCCGTTTCGCATGCCATGGAGCCCGTGAAACTGCCTCAGGCAACCGCGCCCCAGGCCACTGCCGCGGCGCGGAGGTATTAGGCCGTTGTCGCGGCACCCACTCGAGTGGCATTGCGATCCGGACGAGATCGCTTGCACGGTTTCCGGGGTAGCGGTCTTTCGAGACCGCCGCGACCACTGGCAGCAGGGCGTTCTCCGGCTTTTAGGTCTGACTGACGCGGCGGGGCGCGCTTGGGTGGAGGATGTCGCGGCCCGGAGCATCGAGACACGGGGCAAGCTCCTCCATGAGTGTTCTCCGGAAGAAAAACTCGCTCTGCTGGTCGAGCGATCCGCACGCCACTTCCCCGGCGCGGCGCTTTGTCTGGAGCCTGCGGCTGCCGGAATGCAACACCTCACCGCGCTCGACCATTCCGTTGATTGCCAGTGGGTCTCGCAAATCCGGGACTGCGCAGATCTGGCGGTGGCCGGTAACCAAGAGCTGCGCCACGGAATTCTTCTCAAAAAAGACGCGACCGGCTGGGCGCCGGCGCGGGAAGCGCGCTACGAAGAGAGCTACTTCGAAGGCAATCTCCCGGGTGTGGGCTACGGCCGGTATAGCGAGCAGGCCGGGTGGCGCATGGAAAAGGCGCTGACTCTGGTGCGGCGCATCCGTGGCATCGCCTCGTCGCTGGGCCTCGATCTGAACCAAGGCACACGACTGTTGGACGTGGGCTCGGGCTATGGTTTTTTTCGCAAAGCGGCGGAAGCCGGCGGCTGGCGCACGCAAGGACTCGAGGTGAGCCGCCATGCGATTCAGGTCGCCAAAGCCGAGTTCGGCATAGACACGTTCGCCGGCACCCTCGACGATTTCGCGCGATGCCGCCCGGATCCATTTGAGGTAATCACTCTGTTCGACACCATTGAGCACGTAACCGATCCCTTGAGCCTGGTCCGCACCGTCAGTGAACTATTGGCGCCGCGCGGCGTTTGCGTGATCCGGACCCCGAACCTCGGCGCCCTGGAACTGCGGGTCTTTGGCGGCTGGTATCACTCTTTCAAAGCGGAGCACTTGCATTACTTTTCGCCCGAGAGTCTCACCTGGGCTTTGGAACGCGGCGGCCTCGTTCCTGTCTTTCTCACCTCCGACTCTCATCTTTTATCGGGATTTTTCGGGCCTTCGCTCCAGCGGTACGCGCGCCTGCTGGCGGGGTCGGACCTGTTCGCGGTAGGACAGAGGCAGGCATGAGCCCTCTCAATGAGTTGCTGGATGTGGTCGTCATCACCGGCGCCGGCCGCGGCATCGGCGCAGCCATCGCGCGACACCTGGGAAACGCGGGAGTACCGGTCGTGTGCGTGTCGCGCAGCAACGCCGCCCAAGTCGCGGAAGAAATCCGCAGCAGCGGCGGCCGCGCCGAATCCATCTGCGTGGATTTTGCCGATCCGAAACAAACCGCCGAAGCTGTGCAGCAATGGTTAGCCGCGGCGCCGTATAAAAGGTTCGGCGTGGTGCTGGCGGCGGGCGTGACCGGTGCTCCCGGCGGTTTGCTAAATAGCGATCTCAGCGATTGGATCCGCACCATGCAGATTAATCTCTTCGGAAATTGGGCCGCGCTTCAAGTCCTGCTGCCGCGGCTGCTGCAAGCGCACTTTGGCCGCATCGTGGCTTTTTCCGGAGGCGGCTCGGCTTATGCCTATCCGATATTCTCCGGCTACGCCGCTTCCAAGGCCGCGGTCGTAAGGGCCACCGAGAACCTCGATGAAGAACTCAAAGGCAAAGGTGATTTCTGCACGGTGTGTCTGGCGCCTGGAGCGATTGAGACCGATATGCTGAAGGGCGTTCGCGCGGCGGGAGCGGAAGTACGCAGGCTCGGCAGCATGGAGGAGCCGGTCCACTTTGTCGAGCGGTTTCTGGGCGCCCGCCACTGCGCGTTTTCCGGCCGCTTCGTACACGCTCGCGACGCCTGGGCCGAGTGGCTGGACCAGCCCGGCAAGAGCCTGCCCGCGAATCAGTGGCTGCTCCGCAGGATTGAACCATGACCGTGGCCGTGCTCGGCTACGGGCTGATCGGGCGCGAACGCGTCCAGGCGCTGCTCGCGCTGCAGGCCGAGGGCTGCCCGGTCCAGCGGATCCTGCTGTTCGATCCGGCGTTGGCCGGCGCACGCCCGCCGGACCGTGTCGAAGCCGTTGACACGTTGCAACAGATCGCCTCCGCCAGGCCGGATTGGGTGATTGTGGCGACGCCGCACGACACCGCCGCCGCCATTCTTTCCGCGGTATTGCCCTGGGGCAGCCGGGTACTGGTCGAAAAACCGCTCGGCCGCTCGCTGGAGGAGGCCCGCGCGATTGCCGCGATCAGCCGGTTTCCCGACCAACTCTGGGTCGGGTTCAACTACCGCTTCTTTCCGGGAGTGCGCGAGGCGATTTGCGACGCGCGGTCCGGCCGCTTCGGACCGCTGGTTAACGTCACGATGATCCTGGGGCATGGCGGCGCTCCCGGCATGGAACGCGGCTGGAAATTCGATCCGGTCCGTGCCGGCGGCGGTTGTCTCATCGATCCTGGCGTTCACCTGTTGGACCTGTGTCGTCTCTTGGCCGCGGAGCCGATCGAGGTCCCGGGCGCCACCCGGTGGGATGGTTTTTGGAAAACCGGGATCGAAGAAGAAGTGCACCTGTTGCTCAAAGCCGGAAGCCTGGTTTTCAATCTTCAAATCTCGATCGTACGCTGGCGAAGCGCGTTTCGAGTTGAAATTCACGGCTGCGATGGCTATGGCGTCGTTACCGGGCGGGGCCGCAGTTACGGGCCGCAGCGCTATATCCGGGGCGCGCGTTGGGCCTGGCAAAAGGGCGGCACGCAAGCGGAACGCGAGGAAGTGGTTCTGGAGTCCGAAGGCGCCGACACCTTCCGCGATGAATTGCGCGCGCTGCTGGGAGCAGGCCCCAGCGCTCTCCCGCCTTGTCCGGCCTCCGAAGCGCTGGAGGTAATGGCGCTGCTCGATCGATGCCGCTCCGCGCTCGGGCTGTCCCTGCCCTCCGTGGGTTGAAGCCGGCCCGGCCGCCCGAACGCCGCGGCAAAACCGCCGGGCGTCACTCCTTTACGGCGCGCAGCAGCGCCGCTTCAAGCGCCCCCTGCCGCTGCGGATCGAGCTTCTTCCCCCCCGCCGTCACGTAGAACACGTCGATTGCCTTGTGCGCTTGCGTGTCGATGAGAACCACTTCGATGTTACAGCCGCTCGCCGAGATCGCCGATGCCAGGTCGTAGAGCAGGCCCGGCCGGTCCTCCGCCACAATCTCGACGAGGCTGGCGGTCTCGCTGGCATCGCCGTCGAACGCCACCGAGCCCGGAATTCGGGCGTGCCGGCTCGGCAGCACGGGCTTGGGTCGATTCTTCAGCAACTCCCGCACGTCGGCCTTCCCCGCGATTACCCGTTCCGCGACGGCGCGCAGCCGATCGACTTCCGTCGGATTCAGCTCCAGCGTGCGCAGCGGATCGGAGAAGGTGAAGGTATCCAGAATCAGCCCGCGACGGTTCGAGAACGCCTCCGCTTTGAGAATGTTCATCCCGAAGCTCGAGAGCGTGCCCGCCACGGCCGCAAACAGGCCGGGCCGGTCCGATGAAGTCACCATCGTCAGCTGGTACGCGGTCTCCACTTTCTGCACGTCAACTGCTACACCCCGCTGCCGGCTTCTCTCCTCCAACGCTATGTGCTGATCGATCTCCGCCTCGCTATGTGTGCGGATGTAGCGGGTCGGAAAACCGCGCAGGAACTCCCGCCGCTCCGCCGAAACGGACGGATCGATTTCGATGCGCTCGGTTTCCAGTTCGCGCGTCAGCTCGTTGTAGACCGAAAGATACAGCTGCCACAGGCTCTGCGCGCGCCAGGGGGTCATCACGGTTGGATTCACCGCCGTGATATCGGCGTACGTCATCAGGGTCAACGCCTTGAGACGCTCCACCGTTTCCACCTGGTGTGCCACGTCGCTCACGGCTTGCGGATCAGACACGTCGCGCGACTGCATGGCGGACGATAACGCCAGGTGCTTGCCGATCAAGAAGCGCACGGTCTCACGCTCGTGCGGCGGCATCTGAATGCGCTGCATCGCCGTTTCGGCCAGTTGCAGCGAGGCCGCGACGTGCTCTTCGCCCCGGCCCTTTCCCGAATCGTGGAACAGCATCGCGAATACCAGCGATGCGGCCGGGGCGATTTCCGCCCACAGATCGGTGAACGCCTTTAGCGCCGGCTCGGTCGTATCCTTCAGGCTCCACAGCGATTGGATTGCAACCAGCGTATGCTCATCCACGGTATAGCGGTGATAAAAATCGCGCACTACCAGACACTCGATGCCATCGAGCTCCGGAAACACCGCCGTAAGCATACCAGTCTCATGCATCGCGCTGAGCGCCGCGGGGGTGTGAGGCAGCGTCAGCAGAGGTGTCAGCGCCGGCCAGAGCGGTCGCGATTCGGCAAAGTGCTCGCGCAGTTGGGCGCGCCGCGATTCGAGTTTCTGCGCCGCCTCGAATGACGGCCGGATGCCGTGGCGGGCCACGAATTCGAATAGACGCAGCGCCAGCTCCGGCTCGACATCCAGCCGCTGGGGCGCGCGAAAATGAGCGCGCTCGCGATGCACGCTGAAATCGCTGTTCGAAAGCCGCGAGCGCCAGTCCCGGAACTGCGCGAACAGCGAGCTGGATTGCGCCTCGTTCGCCTCGAGCTGCTGCAGGGCGGCGCGATAGATCGCCCGCGCGTGGCGATAATATTCGCGCATCCACTGCGCCGGATCGCCGTCCCGCCACTGGTCGGCCATCGCGTCCTGCATTTCAAACGACAGCACGTTATTATCGCGGCCGGACCGGCTGTGCAGGTAACAGCGCAACCGCGCCAGAAACCGGAATGCCTTGCTCAGCTCCGGGCCGGGGTCCGCCTGGCCCAGATGACCGGGCTGGGTCTCCTGCATCTGCGTCAGCCAGCACAGCAGCTGATAATCCCGCAGGCTTCCGGGCGTCTCCTTGACGTTCGGCTCCAGGTGATAAAAGGTATTGGCGAATTTGCCGTGCCGCTCTCGCGTGAGCTGCGACAGGTTGCGAATCAGCGAATCGCGGTTGGCCGCGACGAAGCGAGGCAGCTTCTCAGCCACTTTGGCATACAGCGCCCGGTCGCCGGCCAGATATCGCTGATCCAGAAGACTGACGTTGAGCTCGATGTTGTCGTTGTGCACTTCGGTGCATTCGGCCGGCGTCCGCACGGAATGGCTGACGCGCAATCCGGCATCCCAAAGCGATTGCAAAAATGCCGAGATCCCCTCGCGGCTGGCGATCGCGAGCCGGTCGGATTCGAACAGCAGCAGCAGGTCGACATCCGAGTAGGGGAATAGCTGCCGCCGTCCATACCCTCCCACGGCCAGCAGCGCGAAACCCGCGGGAGCCGCTGCAAACAGGTGCTTGCCGGCGGCATCCAGAACGGCCGCATCCACCTGCGCGGTGCGTTCGGCCAAGGCGGTCAGCGAATCGCCCGTCGCCAGGAACGCTTCCTGGATAGTCCCGAGACTAGAGCGCGCTTTCTCCACGATCATCGTTCCGGATGCGGATGGCCTCGGCTACGTCGTAGACGAAAATTTTGCCGTCCCCGATTTTGCCGGTCCGCGCCGCGCTCGCCAGGGTCTTGACGACTTCCTCGGAGCGGTCCGAGGACACGACCATTTCGAGCTTCACCTTCGGCAGCAGGTCGACGTTATATTCCTGGCCGCGGTAGACCTCTTTATGTCCTTTCTGGCGTCCATGACCACGAACCTCGCTGATGGTCATTCCATCGATTCCTATGCCCTTCAGGGCTTCTTTCACATCGTCCAACTTGAACGGCTGAATGATCGCTTCGATCTTCTTCATGGCCTCATCCTAACTTCCGGAAGCGCCGTTCGCCATTGCCGCGGTTCAGGTGCCGCCTGACCGCATCCCACGGAACCGCGACCGTGTGGAGCGGATTTAGGACTCCAGTATGTACCCCTCTTCTCCATGCAGGCTTACATCCAGACCCTGAATCTCCTGCTCCTTCCGGACGCGAACACCGATCACCATATCGCAAATTTTCAAGATGATGAGCGTGCCCACAATCGCCAGCCCCCATGCCATCGCTGCGCCGATCGCCTGGTTGAGCAACTGCGAGGCATGCCCGTCTACCATTCCAAGCGGCATCAGCTTTCCGGAAGAATCTTTGAAGCTGTCGTTCACTGCGTTGGTTGCGAACACGCCCGTCAGCAGAGCGCCCAGCGTGCCGCCTATGCCGTGCACGCCGAAGGCGTCGAGCGAATCGTCGTAGCCGAACTTGTGTTTGATGCTCACCACCATCCAGAAGCAGACGATGCCGGCCAGAAATCCGATCAACAGCGCTGGGAACGGCTTCACGAAACCTGAAGCCGGCGTGATAGCCACCAACCCGGCCACGCAACCCGAAATGCCGCCGAGCACGCTCGGCTTGCCGTTGTGCAGCCACTCCGCCAACACCCATCCGAGCGCGGCCGCGGCGGCGCCGAAATGCGTCGCCACGAAAGCGCTGCTCGCCAGGCTTGAGGCCGCCAGCGCGCTGCCGGCGTTGAATCCGAACCAACCCACCCACAGCAGGCATGCGCCGATAAAACTGATCACCAGGCTGTGCGGCTTCATCGAATCGCTTGGGAACCCGAGCCGCTTACCGAGATAGAGCGCGCACATCAAGGCGGAAACCCCTGAAGTGATGTGCACCACCGTGCCGCCGGCGAAGTCGTAGGTAGGGACCTTCCCACCGAGCGCCGCGTTCAACAAGCCGCCCTTTCCCCAGACCATGTGCGCCTGCGGGAAATAGACCAGCAGCATCCACAGCGTCATGAACAGCAGCATCGCGCTGAATTTCATGCGCTCCGCGAAGGCGCCGCAAATCAGCGCGGGCGTGATGATCGCGAACATGAGCTGATAAATCATGAACGTCTGGTGCGGAATCGTGCCGGCGTAGTCGGCGTTGGGGGCCGCGCCCACCCCGTTCAGCAGCGCGAAGCGAAAATCGCCGATGAACGGCCCGTCGCCGCCGAAGGCGAGGCTGTAGCCCACCACGGCCCAAATCACCGTCACCACCGCCATCAGAATGAAACTTTGCATCATGGTGGCCAGCACGTTCTTTCTTCGAACCAGACCGCCGTAAAACAGCGCCAGGCCCGGGCCGGTCATCATCAGCACAAGCGCCGCGCTGACCAGCATCCAGGCGTTATCTCCCGCGCTCTGCGCGGACTTCGCGGCCGCTTCCACGGCCGACAATCTCGATTGAATTTCGGGACTCGCCTGCGCCCAAACAGCGGCTGGCGCGAACAGAAAGGCAAGCAGACACAGCTTCTCGGAGTGTTTCATCGTGGAAACCTTTCGCCAAACAGGGGCGGTATCGACACTCATTGTCGTACGCGGGTGGAGATGTACCAAGCTCAACATTTCTATCGGAGCGATTGGATTTTTTTATTTCGCCCGTAGCCACCACACTTCAGTGGGGGATTCCTTGGAGGGCTCCCCTTGGCTAAAATGCGAGAAACCCCAACTCTATGGCCAGTGTTCTTATCGCTTCTCCGATGATCGACCCGCGGTATACTCCGTTCCGCCTTGCGATCCGCCGTTCTAAAATCCACAAGCGCGGCGTCTATGCCGAGCAGTACATCCCGGCGCGGCGCAAAGTCATCGAGTACACAGGGGAGCGAATCAACCGCCGCGAGGCCAAGCGCCGCGGAAACAACGACCTCACCTATTTATTCACGCTGGATGATTATTGGACGATCGATGGCGCGGTGGGCGGCAGCGGCGCCGAGATCATCAACCACTGCTGCGAGCCGAACCTCCGCAGTTCCATCTACCGGGGCCACATTCTCTACTGGAGCAAGCGCGAGATCCAGCCGGGCGAGGAGCTCACGGTCGACTACCTGTTTTCCAAGAAGATCGACCGCATCCCCTGCTACTGCGGCGCTCCCAACTGCCGCGGCACGATCAACGTGAAGTAGCGCCTAGACTGGTACACCCTCGATAATGCTGGGCGGCGCGTACGTGGGGTGGATTTGGGCCAGTCGGAACCCGGCGGCGGCCAATAGCTCGCGGTACTCGTCGCCGGTTCGCTCCCGCCCGCCTGGAATCACCATCATTTCCAGGTCCAGTAGTTTGCCGAATGACGGTTCGTTGCCCGGCGCGATCACCACTTCGACAATCAAGACGCGGCCGGAAGGATCCATGGCCTCTCGGATATTCCGCAGAATGGCCGCTGCCCTCTCATCGTCCCAATCGTGAATAATGTGTTTGAGGATGTAGGCGTCGGCTCCGCTCGGTACCTCCTGGAAGAAATCACCGCCCACCGCCTGACAGCGCCCGTCCAACCCATACGAGGCTAGAGCGGCCTTCGCGCCCTCGATTACGGCCGGCAGATCGAACAGCACCCCGTTCACATTCGCAAACCGCTTCAGGATGGTTGCCAGCAGCAGCCCGCGCCCGCCCGCCACGTCGACGATCTGCCGGAACGCTCCGAAATCGTACGCTTCGGCAACGGCCGGCGCGCTCTGCCGGCTGTTATCGGTCATCGCGCCATCGAAAATCTTCGCTTCTTCCGGATGAGTCTTGAAATAGTCGAACGGGTTTGCGGCGCCGAAGGCTTTCCGTAAACCCGACTCGCCTGTCTTCACGCAATGCAGCAATTGCTCCCACGAGCGCGATGCGCCCGGCATGGCCACGAACCGCGCAAACTCCTTCATCGAGTTCGGAACCCCGCTGCGCAGACATTCCGCGAGCGGTGTCAGCGTGAAGCGGCCGCCTTCGGTTTCGGCGAAGACTCCCACGCTGGCCAAGGCGCGCAGAACCCGGTACAGAGACGAGGCATGCGCCGATGTAGCCGCCGCCAGTTCCAACGCTGTCTTATCGCCCTGCGCCAGCAGATCCGCAATGCCCAATTCGGCCACTACCGAGAGCGAGGCCGATATCCATTTCCCGGTGAGCATTTGCATTATCCGGGCATTGGCGGGCAATTCTTGGGCGGATATGGAAGTAGACATGATTCCCTTCGACGAGTGGTTTGTATTTCGATCTTATCACTCGCGGCCCGATTGACCGCTCCTGCTCATGATAGGGTATGAAGTCTGGAGGAGAACTCATGCCGCGTTTACGACGCTCGCTTTTCCCTGCCCTGGCCGCCGCAACTCTGATCCCGTTCATCCCCGCCCGCGCCGCCGACCGCCCCGATCCCAAGCTGGTCAGTATCAAGCTGCCGGATGAGATCCAGTGGCGCAAAGGCGAGGCCAACGACACGGCCACTATCCAAGGCGACCCCAGCAAACCCGGCATCTACATCCAGCTCATCAAGTGGCATCCCGGACATATGAGCCGGCCGCACTTCCACGCCGAAGAGCGCTACATCTGGGTGATCTCCGGGACCTGGTGGGTCGGCACCGGCCCGCACTATGACCCGGCGCAAACCTACCCCGTGCCGGCCGGCAGCTATGTCGTCGATCATCCGGGCGAGATTCATTGGGACGGCGCCAAGCCGGAGACCGGCGATTGCCTGCTCGAAATCGTCGGCATGGGGCCGTCCAAGACGACGCAGGCCGAAGAGAAGTAGCGCAGTCCGCTTGGCGCAGTAACCGGCCCCCGGAAATTTCGGCGATACAGGATGTCTTTGGAATCGGTTTTGCCCCGGATCTGTCTAATCAGGCGGATCCCGCAATCGCTCAATTGCCCGCCTTTCTGGGATCACCGGGCGAGGACTCAAACCTGGTGACGATTCCCGTGCAATAGGTTTGTGCTCGGCTGTCGCCGCCTTCTACGCCGCGGCGCCGTTGCCCAGCACTTTGCGCAACGCTTCGGCAGTGTAGCTCTTCTTCGATCGCGTCACTTGCTCGGGCGTTCCGCACGCCACCACACGACCACCGTATTCGCCGCCGTCGGGGCCGAGATCGATAATCCAGTCCGCCGTCTTCGCGACGTCCAGATTGTGTTCGATCACCACCACCGTGTTGCCCAGCTCGACCAGCCGCTGTAAGACGTCGAGCAGCTTTCTGACGTCGTCGAAGTGCAGGCCCGTCGTCGGTTCGTCCAGCAGGTAGAACGTCTTTCCGGTCTGGCGCTTGCTCAGCTCTTTGGCGAGCTTGATGCGCTGCGCTTCGCCGCCCGAAAGCGTCGTCGAGGATTGTCCCAGGTGCACGTAGCCAAGGCCCACGTCGTAGAGCGTTTGCAGCTTGGCCCGGATCTGCGGCAGGTTCTCCATTAACGGCAGCGCCTCTTCGACCGTGGCGTCCAGCAGGTCGGCAATGGAATAGTTCTTGTATTTCACCTGCAGGGTTTCGTGATTGTAGCGGCGCCCCCGGCACACGTCGCAGGTCACGTAAACGTCGGGCAGGAAATTCATCTCGATGCGCTTCAGGCCGTCGCCCTGGCACGCTTCGCACCGCCCGCCTTTCACGTTGAAGCTGAAGCGGCCCGGTTTGTAGCCCCGCTCCCGCGACTCCGGCAGCATCGCGTATAAGTCGCGGATCGGCGTGAACAGCCCCGTGTAGGTGGCCGGGTTGGAGCGCGGCGTGCGGCCGATCGGCGCCTGGTCGATGCGGATTACCTTGTCGATGTTCGCGATGCCGTCGATCGAATCATGCGCGCCCGGCTCTTCGTGCGATCCATAAATTTCCTGCGCCAGCGACCGGTAAAGAATTTCGTTCACCAGCGTGGATTTGCCGCTCCCGGAAACACCCGTCACCACCGTCAGCACGCCCAGCGGAATCTCGACATCGATATTCTTCAGATTGTGCTCGCGCGCCCCGCGAATGACGAGTGCCTTGCCGCTCGCCTTGCGCCGCTGCGCCGGCACCGGAATCTCCACAGCCCCCGAGAGATATTGCCCCGTGAGAGATGCTTGGTTGGCGCAGATCTCGGCCGGCTTGCCTTGCGCCACCAGCGCGCCGCCGAGCCGTCCCGCTCCGGGCCCGAGATCGATCACATAATCGGCGCGCTCGATGGTTTCGGCATCATGCTCCACCACCACCACCGTATTGCCGAGATCGCGCAACTGCGCCAGCGTCTCGAGAAGGCGTCCATTATCCCGCGGATGCAGGCCGATCGACGGCTCATCCAGCACATACAACACCCCGCGCAACTTCGATCCGATCTGCGTGGCCAGGCGGATACGCTGCGCCTCGCCTCCGGAAATCGTCGCCGCCGAGCGATCCAGGCTCAGATAGTCGAGCCCTACCGCCGAGAGAAACTCCAGGCGCCGCCGGATCTCGTCCAGCACGCGTCCGGCAATCTGCATCTCGCGGTCGTGAAACTCCCAGTTGCGGACAGTCACGAGCGCCCGCGCCACCGGCAGCGCCGTGAACTCCGCGATCGAAAAATTCTTCACCCGCACCGCCAGGCTCGAAGGTCGCAGCCGCCGGCCTTCGCAGGCCGCGCAGCGCGAAGGCGACATGTACTCGGCCAGCCATTCCCGGTAGCTGTCGCCCGATGACTCGTAGCCTTCGTCCAAAATACCGAAGATACCCGGCAGGTCTTCGGCCCCGTTGATCAGCAGTTGCCGCGTCTTTGCCGGGAACTGATCGAAAGGCGTGTTCAGGTTGATGCGGTGCTTCTTTGCCAGTTCACCCAGCCGGTGCTGCATCAACCAGGAACTGCCGCCTGGGCCCAGACCGCCGTCAAACAGCGGCTTGGAGGGATCCACAATCACCTTGGCCTCGTCGAATGACCACTTGTTCCCGAGCCCGTTGCATTCCTCGCACGCGCCGTAAGGACTGTTGAACGAAAACGACCGCGGCTCCAGCTGCGGCACGCTCGCGCCGCACTCGGTGCAGGCCAGCTTCTGCGAGTAAAGCCGCTCTTCGCCGTTCACCACCGCGATGAGCACCAACCCGTTCGCCAGTTTCGTCGCGGTATCGATAGAAGCCTCCAGCCGTTTCTCGATCCCGCCTTTCACCAGCAGCCGGTCCACTACCACCTCGATCGTATGGTTCTTGCGCTTGTCGAGCGGGATGTCCTCTTCGAGCGAGCGCAGCACGCCGTCAATCCGCGCCCTCACGAAACCCTGTTTGGCGAATTTCTCCAGATCTTTCTTGTATTCGCCCTTGCGGCCGCGCACCACCGGCGCCATCACCATGATGCGGTCCTCGGGTTTGAGTGCCAGCACGTGCTGCAGGATCTGTTCGGTGGTCTGCCGCGAAATCTGGTTGCCGCACATCGGGCAATGCGGAATCCCGATCGAAGAATACAGCAGCCGGAGGTAATCGTAGATCTCGGTAATCGTGCCGACCGTCGACCGCGGGCTGCGGCTGGTGGTCTTCTGTTCGATCGAGATGGCCGGGCTGAGCCCGTCGATGGAATCCACGTCCGGCCGTTCCATCTGGTCGAGGAACTGGCGCGCATACGTGGACAGCGTCTCTACATAGCGCCTTTGTCCCTCGGCGTAGATGGTGTCGAACGCCAGGGAAGACTTACCGGAACCGCTCAACCCCGTGATGACCGTAAGAGAATTGCGCGGAATCTCGATATCGATATTCTTCAAATTGTGCTGGCGCGCGCCATGCACCGTAATCCGGTCCAACATAGTGAGTCACAAACAGGCAGGGTGAATCTCTTATTGTGACTCGGTTTAAGCCGTGTGTGCAAATCGCAGAGTGTGCACCGCGGTCAAGAGCGGACCTCGATCAATGTTGTGAAGGTGACTTGGCCGGCGGTGCGCCGTCACCGTGATCCGGTCGGTTGCCAGCGCAGGCCCCTGTTGGTGGTTTTGAAGAGTCCCATCGTGCGGGTACCGGCGTAGACCGTGGCGGGAGACGTGGGATCCACCGCGAGCGAAACAACTGAATCGCTCAATCCCACCTTCGCGGACAGCCAGGTGGCTCCCGCATCCGTACTGCGCTTCAGGCCAGCCGATGTCGACGCGTAAAGGATCGCCGGTGCGGACGGGTCCACAGCCATTACGTTCACGGTGAGGCCCGGTAGAATCATGTTCCAGGTCAACCCGCCGTCGGTCGTTTTGTAAATGCCTCCACTACCGGTCAGCACGGGCAGATATGCGGTGTCAGGGCTTGTCGGATCAATGACGATGGACCCAAATAATGCCCTGCTCGGCAGTCCCGCGCTCAATGGAAGCCAGCTCGCTCCACCATCTGTCGTTTTGAAAACCGTGTCACCTCCGGACTCAGCAACCGCGTAAACGATGTTGGAGTCACCAGGATAAACGGCTAAGCTTTTGATCGATAGTTGCAGGCCGGAGCCGGCGGGCGTCCAGGTCGATCCACCATCAGCACTCCTGAAGACGCTTCCAATAGGAGTGTTGACGGCTATCCCAACGTAGATCACATTTGACGCTACAGCTAGCGCCGTAGGAAATCCCGCGGGGCTCTGGTTGGGACCGGACGTCCGGCCGAAGTCGTAGTTAATTCGCGTCCAGGCCTGCCCGTTGTTACTGCTCGAATAAACGAAACTGGTCGTGAGAGCATAGAGCGTCGAAGAATCGCCCTGGCCGACCGCCACGCCCTGAAGACTCTGTCCGACCAGGAGGGGAATAATGGCAGACAGCTCTTGAGCGGGGCGGTTCAGGAGGCCATCATCGGAGCGAGACCAACTTTGTCCCCCGTCCTGCGTTTGAGACAGAGTTGAGCTTGTTGCAGCATAGATTTTCCTGGGATCACCGGCATCAATCGCGAC
>DATGII010000128.1:0-27625 GCA_035295805.1 Bryobacteraceae bacterium
GACCGTGACTAAAAGGGCGGCCGCGATGAGAATGTAGGGACGCTTCATTGGTAGCGCTTCAGAATCGTACTTATAATAGCGTAACCGCCACAGCCGGGATGGAGCCGTTCCCTGTTACTTAGGCGGACCGTGCGCTCGAAATCGCGATCTATAATGACGTTGTCGGGTCACCGAAGATCGAGGGATATTATGGCACAACGCCCCAGACGCGAAACCGTGGATCTTTCGCACTATCCGGACCTGGTGGTGATCTATCTCGGGATGCGGGTCAACGTGCTTACAGGCGTCAGGACGCTGTTCGGTTTCGGGCCGAAGATCTCGGCCGCTGTCGCCGCCAATCCGGACGGGCTGCTGCTGCATGAAAACCTGTTCTTTTCGCCCCGCCATTTTGGCATGCGGCAATACTGGCGGGATTTCGAGTCCCTGGAAGCCTGGTCGCGCTCGGAACCGCATCGCCAGTGGTGGCAGAACTTCCTCCGCGACAGCGGGGGCACCGGATTCTGGCATGAAACCTACATGCGCCGCGGCGGCATGGAGGCCGTGTACGTGGATATGAAAGCGCCGGTGGGCATGATGCGGTTCGCTCCGGTGGGCACGGCCCGCGGAGCGATGTTCTCGGCGCGGAAGCGCGCCGGAATGAGCGGGGAAGCCCGGGAGGCGGGTGCTGTCACCGAAAGAGAATTCTATTCGTAATTGCGTTAGGCCCGGCTCAGAGCTGCTTTGACGCGTTCCGCGATAAAGGGCACCGAACGCAGGCGCACGCCGGTCGCATCAAAAATGGCATTGGCGAGCGCGGCGGCCACCGGCGCGGTGGAGGCCTCGCCTGCGCCCAGCGGCGGTAAGTTCGGGCGATCGATCAGCGCGACCTCCACGGCCGGCGCTTCGGGGAAGCGCAGCAAGGGATAGCTGGCCCAATCAGTGCTCGTCACGCGCGAGCGATCGAACTTGACTTCCTCGTGAAGCGAGCGGCTCAAGGTCTGCACAATGCTGCCTTCCACCTGGTTGCGCAGGCCATCGGGATTGATGATGAGGCCGCAATCGTGAGCGCAGGCTACGCGGCGCACATGGATCTGCCCGGTGGCCCGTTCGACGGCCACCTCCATTGCCATGGCGACGTAGTTTTCGGCCTGCTTGTAGCGCATGTAAGCAAGGCCGCGGCCCACCATCAGGCCGCCTTGCGCGGCTTGCGGGTTGGGCGAGGGCCGCGCCTGCCAGCCGAACATGTCGGTGGCGCGTTTGAGCACGTCGAGAGCGCGCGGATCGGACAAACCGCGCAACCGGTATTCGAGCGCATCGACGCCGGCGGCCGCGGCGATTTCGTCGGTGAAACCTTCCACCGCGAACACGTTGGCGATTTTACCCGGAGCGCGCAGGTTGGAGATGCGCAGCGGAGCTTCCTTGAGCCAATGCGTCACCACCCGCACATTGGGAGCCGCGTACGGCGGATCGGCATTTTGCGAAATCTGGCCGGCGTTCTGGCCGCGCGGCTGGTTGAGACCGGCTCCGTCGGCGGCCAGTAGGGGGCGGGTGCCCGGCGTGGCGACGGGCAGCCACATCTCCGTCTCCCACGCCACAATGCGGCCCGCGGAATCAATGCCGGCGCGCAGATCGAGAAGCTGCGGCGGGCCCTTGGGATCCCAGCCGTGCTCGTCCGCCCTCATCCACTGCACGCGAACCGGTTTGCCGATGGACTTCGAGAGCAGCAGGGCGTCGGCGGCAACGTCATCGGTGCCGTTGGTTCCGTACGAGCCTGCTCCATCCATATAGATGACTCGGAGCTTGTCTTGAGGAATCCCGAAGGTGCGGGAAAGCGTGTTGCGCAGCCCGTGCGCTCCCTGCGAGGCCGACCAGACAGTCGCACCGTCGGGCCGGACATCCGCCACGGCGCAAGAAGGACCCAGCGAGCCATGGCTCTGGAAGGGCCAATAATAAGTAGCGGACAACTGCTTGGCCGCGCCCGCCAATGCGGCGGCGGAGTTGCCGCGGTTTACAAGAGTTTCATCGCGGCTGAATTCGCTCGAGCGGAGGACACGCGGCAGGTCACTGCTGCCCGGCAAACCCTGCCAGTCGCTCCAAGTCGCTTTCAATTCGCGTGCGGCACGGACCGCCGCCCACTCATTTTCCGCGACCACGGCCAGAAAACTCTCCTGGCGCACCACGCGGACGCCGGGAATGGCGCGAATCGAGGACTCGTCCACTGAGAGCAGCTTCGCGCCCATCGCGGGCGGCCGAACCACGCGGGCGTGCAGCATGCCGGGCACGGAGAGATCCTGCAGATACGTGTGGCGCGCGGTGCACTTGCCCGGGACGTCCGGGCGCAGAACCGGTTTACCGACCACGGTGTAGCGAGAAGGATCGCGCAACGGCGCCTTAGGATCGAGCTCCAGGGACAGCCGCTTGCCCCCGATGAGGGTAGCGATGCCTACTCCAGCGCCGCCAGCGAGCGGGCGCACTTCACCATCCGCGAGAGTTAAGTCCGCCGCGGGACGCTGTAGACGGTCCGCGCCCATTTTGAGGAGCGCCTGCCGAATCGTCGCGGCGGCCTCGCGAATTTGGGTTCCCCCGCGCGGCACGCCGGTGCTGCCTCCGGTACCGCCCTGATCGGGCACCAGCGCCGTATCGCCCTCCACGAAGGCGACGCGATCTACCGGAATCCCCAACTCTTCGGCCGCCATCTGCCGCAGGGCGATGCGAATGCCGGTGCCGACATCGACCTTGCTGGTGTAAAGCGTTACCGTGCCGTCAGGGTGAAACGCGAAGAAACTATCGACCTCGCGCGGGTCGAGCGGCTTGCCGAGATCGCCGGACGCACTCTGCTGCGCCGAAGCCGGAACCGGCGCGGCGCCGCCAAGCGCGAAGCTGACGATTAAGACGCTTCCTCGCTGCAGGAGGTCGCGCCGGGAAATGGAAATAGCCGTCGCCATGATCGCCTCCTTACGCTTTCACCAGCCGCATCACCGCATTCAAAATGCGCGTGTGGGTGCCGCACCGGCATAGGTTGCCGGCCAGGCTCTGTTTGATCTGATCCGGCGTCGGCCGCGGCGTCTGGTTGAGCAGCGACTTCGCTGCCATGATCATGCCGTTCGTGCAGTAACCGCACTGGGCCGCCTGTTCCGCCATGAAGGCCGCCTGCAGGGGATCGGGTTTTTCCGGGGTGCCCAACCCCTCCAGCGTGGTGATCGTATGGTTGGCCGACTGCCGTACCGGCGTCACACAGGAACGGACCGCTTTGCCGTCCAACAGCACGGTGCATGCGCCGCATTGTGCCAGACCGCATCCGAACTTGGGACCGTGCAGGTTGAGGTCGTTGCGCAGGACGTATAGCAGAGGCTGATTCGGATCCCAGGAATCCACCGTAACCGCCCGGCCGTTGAGTTGGAAATTGTACTTCGGCATGCGTCCCCTCCTCGAGAGCCTACCGTTATGAAAGCGTTATGACTACTATATCCAATCGCCCGGACGGGCGTGCCGGAACCGCTGCCGATTGTGGCGAAATAGACAGTGCGCGGCCGCAGGCACATGGCATTTTAATGTTGATGCGCTATGCTCGATTCGGTCTCAGAGGTCTCGACCGCGTCCCGAATCTCCTGACGAAAGGCACCCATTATGCTGCAGAAGCGTAATCACCGCAGCTATGCGCCATATCCGGTTGAACTTCCGGTCCAATACAGGATTCCGGGAGGAAATCCCATCGCGGGCCATGGCCACACAGTTACGATTGGCCGGGGAATGGTTTGTTTTCGCGGCGATCGTCCATTACCGGTGAATCGGAAAATCGAGCTGGCCGTCGATTGGCCGGCCGCCTTACCCGACGGAGCAAAACTGAACGTATGGATGACCGGCACCATTGCGCGGTGCGAACCGGATGCGGTCGAAGTGCGCGTCGAAACCTATGAATTCAAGACGCGGCGCGCGCCGCGGAGCGGGAGCGCCCCCCCGCTGAAACGCCGGCTGGGCGCTCGCGCGATGAGCGGCGGCGCCGCTTAGTTGTTCTGCGCCGGTGGCAGCGGCGCTAATTCAGCAAGCGGCCCTGGCGGAGATAGGCCGGGGTGTCAAGATCGTCAAGGTCCGGTACCGGATTCGCTTCGGCCATCAATAGCGGCTCGGGTTCGAATTCGAGCTCCGGCTCGGGCTCCGCCACCGGTTCCGGATCCGGTTCGGGGGCGCGCACCTCGATTTGGATTTCGGGCGCACGGCGCGATTCCACCACCGCCGGGCCCCGGCTCCGGAAGCCGGTCGCAATGACGGTGACCTTCACCGCGTCTGCCATGCTCTCGTTCAAGATCACGCCGAAGCTGATCTGCACATCTTCGCATTCGGCTGCTTCCCGCACGATGGAACAGGCCTCATTCACCTCGTGCAGACCCAGTTGGCTGGAGCCGGTGATATTGATCAGGATGCTGCTCGAACCGGCGATCCGCGAATCTTCCAGCAGCGGGCAGTTGATCGCCTGCCGCGCCGCTTCGATCGCGGCATCCGCCCCGCGAGCGACCGCCGTACCCAGCATGGCGTAGCCCATTCCCAGCATGGTGGCTTTGATATCGGAGAAATCGCGATTGATGAGGCCGGGAGTCACCATGATGTCGCTGATGCCCTGGACCGCCTGACGCAACACATCGTCGGCGATTTTAAAACCTTCCATAAAGCTGGCGCCGCGCGGCACCAGGGTCAGGAGGCGGTCATTGGGAATCGCGATGACGGTATCGACGGCGGCGGTCAACTGCGTCAGGCCTTGTTCGGCGAGCCGGGCGCGGCGAGGGCCTTCGAACGCGAACGGCCTGGTGACGACAGCTACGGTAAGGGCGTCCAGTTCCTTGGCAAGGGAGGCGATGACCGGTGCGGCGCCGGTTCCGGTGCCGCCCCCAAGGCCCGCGGTGACGAAGACCATGTCGGCGCCTTGCAGCACCTCGACAATGCGATCGGTGTTTTCCAGCGCGGCTTGGCGGCCGATTTCGGGATTGGCTCCGGCGCCGAGGCCGTTGGTCATTTTCGCGCCGAGCTGCAGCTTGTTCGGCACTTCGCACGAGTGCAGCGCCTGCAGATCCGTGTTCATGGCATAGAACTCGACACCCTCCAGGCCGCTCTGGACCATTCGGGCTACCGCGTTGCAACCTCCGCCGCCTACCCCGATCACTTTGATCCGGGCTCCGGCAAGCGCCTCTTCTTCGATCTCGTACTTCAAATCGTCCATGTCGGCATCGAACGCCATCGCGCGCCTCCTTCTTATTCCACCTCGCCGGCTGGAAGAACCGGCTGCAGCCGGGATTGGCTGCCCACTTCCCCGTTACCGTAAGACTCGCCCCAGCCAGCCGGCGGACTCCCGTTCATGGGCGGCTTGCATCTTCAATTTCGCCGAATACAAGGCCAGGCCGGCGGCCGCCGCCCATTCCGGATCCCGCTCGTTTTCCGGCCAATCCCGGATTCCAACAGCGAGGCCGAAGCGCGCCGGGCATTGCAAGACACGTTCGGCGACGTCGCAGAGATCCGGCAGCCGCGCCGCGGCGCCCGTCAAAAAAACGCCGCCGAGCAACGCGTGATCCATGCCCACGCGGGCCAGTTCGGCGCGAACCAGCCGGAACAGCTCGGCCGAACGCGCCTCCAGGATCTGGTTGAGCAGCTTGCGCTGGACGTGCCGCTGCTCGCGATCATCCGGCATCGGCACCTCGACCATGACATTGTCGGGGCAGCCGTCGGCCAGGGCGCCGCCATACTCCCGCTTCACCAACTCAGCGTCTTCGAAGCTGAGACACAATACCTGCGCCAAATCCTTTGTGAAGTGGTCGCCGCAGACCGGAATGCCGGAAACCAGCTGCATGGTCTCGCCGTAAAACACAATCAGTTGCGTAGATTCCGCGCCTACGTCGATCACGGCGATACCCTGCCGGCGCTCTTCGGGCTGGACGGCCGCATAGGCCGCGGCCAGGCCCTCGAAAACCGACTCTTCCACCGAGAGGTGAGCCTGGTTCACCGCGCCGACCAGCGCGTAATGCTCCTGCGAGGACGCCGTGATCAAGTGCACATTGACTTCCAGCCGGGAGGCCACCATCCCGCGCGGATCGCGGTGGCCGGGATGATCGTCGACGACGAAATCCTGGGGGAACAACTGCAGGATCATGCGGTCTTCGGAAAGCTGCACCCGCGTGGCGCGATTGACGACGCGGTTGACGTCGCGCTGATCGATCTCGCGGACGTATCCGAGCTCGAGAATGCCGCGGGTGTTGGCCCCGCGGACAGCTTTGCCGCCGATTCCGACTACCGCCTGCTCTACCGACACCTGCGCCGCCGCTTCGGCTTCGCGCAGCGCCATCCGGATGGACTCCGACACGAGTTTGGAATCGGCGATCCGCCCTTTGACCCAACCCTGCGCTTCCGAGGCCCCGATTCCCAGCAGCCGCACGCGTCCCTGCTCCACGGCCGTGATGACCATGCGGGTGGTGCGGCTGCCAGCATCCAGTCCTACTCCGTAAACCGATTTTCCTGCCATGGGCCCCTTTTACTCTCGCGCGGTAATGCGGTCATCCAACCTGAGATCAAAGCGCTTCACCTCCGGCGAGCGTTTCCGGATCTCGGGATAATGATTGAGAAAGTTCTGGTAGCGCCGGCCGAAATCCGAATCGCCCAGAAGCAACTCGACAGCGCGATTGTCGGCTTGCGCGACCACGCGGATATTGCCTGTGTCGCCGGTGTCGATTTCGGAGACATCCTTGGCCAGATAGCCTAAATCCTGCTCGACGCGCAGGAAAGTGTGCACGCGGTCACGGCGCTGCTCGAGCGTATCCTGCGGCCGGATGCCGCTCAACACGGGAAAGGCAAACTGCGATTGGGGCGGCTGTTCGAGCAACACGCCGTCGCCATCGATGAGCAGCACGCTCGGGTGCAGCAGTACGAAGGCGACGGGCCGGCGCTCGCGAATGCGAACCGCGACGCGGTCCGGCCACAGGCGCGAGATCGAGGCGTCTTCGACCCAATCAATCTCGCGTAATCGACTCCTCCGCTCTTCCAGGGGGATGGCGAAAACACTACGGTCGAAGTCGCCGGCAAACACGCTGAAGATTTTAGCGCGCGCGGTGAATTTGAGGCCTTCGATCTCGAGCGCGTCCGGCCGCTCTCGCGACAAGCTGAATTGCGGGTCGGCGTTGACGAACCGCCGGACTTTGAGCGTCGCCATGGCCGCCGAGGCCGTAAGCAGCGCCAGCGCGATCACGCCCGCGACCATCCGCCACCGGACGCGCCCCTTCTTCTGCTCCTTCGCCATGTTACTTGCCCGCCCCCGCTTTGAGCCGGGCCAGCACCTTCTCGCCCGCCTGCCAGACATTACCGGCGCCCAGCGTAACGACCACGTCGCCCTCCCGGGCCACGCGGAGCAGCGCCTCCACGCCGCGATCGATGGTTCCGACGTGCTCCACGTTGCGATGACCGAACTGGCGGATGCGCTCGACCAGCGCCTCGGCCGTCGCCCCGGGAATCGGTTTTTCCGAAGCGGCGTAGACATCCATCACGAAAAGGCTGTCGGCCTGGTGAAAGGCCCGGCCGAATTCGTCCATTAAGTGAAATGTCCGCGAATACCGGTGCGGTTGAAACAGCACGTGGATGTGACGGAACCCGCAAACGCGGGCGGCATCGAGCGTCGCGCGAATCTCGGTCGGATGGTGCCCGTAATCGTCCAGGACGGTGATGCCCCTCTCTTTGCCGCGAACCTGGAACCGCCGATCCACGCCGTTGAAAGTGGCGAGGGCCTCGCGGATGGTGTCGGGCTTGACCTCCAGCTCCAGCGCCACCGCCACCGCCGCCATTGCATTCAGCACGTTGTGGCGGCCTGGAACCCCGAGATGAAACCGGCCGAGGTCGCTGGTCCGATAGCGCAGCTGAAAATCGCTGGCGAAGGAGCCGCACGAGATGCCGGTCGCTTCCATTTCGGCCTGGGCGGCCGTCCCATACGTAATCGTGCGCCGCTTAATGGCGGGCAGAATGCTTTGCACGTTGGGATCATCCAGGCACACAATCACCGCGCCATAGAATGGAACTTTGTTTACGAATTCGATGAACGCCTCGCGGATGGCGTCGAGCGAGGGGTAGTGGTCCAGGTGCTCGCGGTCGATGTTGGTCACCACCGCAATAATGGGCGCCAGCTTGAGGAATGATCCGTCGCTTTCGTCCGATTCGACCACCAGGAAATCGCTGCGCCCCACGCGCGCGTTGGAGCCGCCCATGGTGCCGACCCGGCCGCCCACCACCACCGTCGGGTCAAGTCCGGCATAGTTGAGGACCGTGGCGGCCATGCTGGTGGTGGTCGTCTTACCATGGCTGCCCGCGACCGCAATTCCGTATTTCAGCCGCATCAACTCGGCGAGCAGTTCGCCGCGCGGGATCACCGGGATCTGCAGGCGCCGGGCCTCCTGCACTTCCGGATTCTGCTCATCTACCGCCGAACTCACCACCAGCGCGCGCGCCCCAGCCACGTTCGCCGCCGCGTGCCCTTCGTGGATTTTGGCGCCCATAGACGCCAGCCGCTCGGTGATGGGCGACAAGCGCAGGTCCGAGCCGCTGATCTCGTATCCCAGATTCAACAGCACTTCGGCGATGCCGCTCATACCGATGCCGCCGATGCCGGCGAAGTGGAAGTGCTGGGGACGAAAAAACATTTCCTTATCGTATTGTTTCGGCTAATCGCTCTTGTGTCAATTGAAATCGCGCGCAACTTGTTCGAGAATGTCGGCCGCGCGCGCGGCGGCTCCCGGCCGCGCAAACGTTCGCGCCGCCGCGCCCATCCGCTCCAACGTTTCCGGCTCTTGGGCCAGAGCCGTCACTGCCGACACGAGCTGGTCTCCGCTCAATCCGGTATCTTTCAGCAGACGCGCGGCGCCACCGCGCTCGAGCGCCTCCGCGTTGCGGGTCTGGTGGTCGTCTGCGGCAAAGGGAAAGGGCACCAGGATCGACGGCTTTCCGGCCGCGGCCAGCTCCGAAACCGCGCCCGCACCGGACCGGCACACCACCAGGTCCGCCGCGCGAAAGGCCGCGGGCATGTCCTGGATGAACGGCACCACTTCCCCATCCAAACCGGATTCCGCGAACGCCGCGCGCAACTCCTCGCACCCGGACAGGCCGGATTGATGCACGATCCGCACCGGGAGCCCATTCTTCCGAAACAACGGCCAGCTCTGGCGCCCCGCGGCGTTGAGGGTCCGCGACCCCTGACTGCCGCCGGTAATCAGCACATTCAGAACCGGCCCCCGCGGTTTCGGCGGAATCGCGAAGAATTCATCGCGCACGGGCAACCCAGTCAACTCCGAACGGCCCGCCGGAAAGCGCGCCGCCGTCTCCGGAAACGAGATCAATGCCCGCGTTACCCATCGTCCAATCACCCGGTTGGTGAAACCAGGCACCGCGTTTGGCTCCATCACCACCACCGGAACCCGCCGCAGCAGGGCCGCCATGACGGGGGGCCCGGCGACGTATCCTCCCATGCTGAAAACGGCCGCGGTCCTTCGCAAGAACCTGCCGCAGCCAATTGTCGTGAGCGGAAGCCGCGCCAGAGTCTTGACGCGGCGCTGCAGGCTGACCCGGTTCAGCGCGCCCACCTCAATCCGCTTCAGTTCGAACCCTTCAGCCGGCACGAGCCTGGCTTCATACCCGCGATCTGTTCCGACGAAGAAAACGTGATGCCCCCTTTTCCGCAACTCCCGCGCGACTGCCAGCCCCGGAATGACGTGTCCTCCGGTTCCACCTCCGGCCATGAGGAAAGTTTTACCCGGCATGCTCCGACACATTCATGAGGATGCCGAGCGACGCCAGCGTACTCAGCAGCGAACTGCCGCCGGCGCTGATCATCGGGAGCGGGATGCCTTTGGTAGGCATCATGCCGAGCACCACGCACATATTGATGAGGCCCTGTACCACAATGACGACCGTCACACCGAGCGCGAGATACCGGCCAAAATCGTCCCGAACGAGAACGGTGGCCCGCAAGCCACGCCAGAAAACCACCAGGAACCCGAGCAGCAGGCCGACCGAGCCGACCAGACCCAACTCCTCGCCGGCCACGGCGTAAATGAAATCGGTATGCGCCTCGGGCAGGTAGAGCAGCTTTTGCTTGCCGTTCATCAGGCCGAGGCCGAGCGGGCCGCCGGCGCCCACGGCGATCTTGGATTGCTCAAGCTGATAGTTGGTGTCCCGCGTGGCGAGCGATTTCTCGAGGCGTGATTTCACACGGCCCCGCGGATCGAACCGCGTCACGATTTTGAAGTCCGGGTCGAAAAACTTGACCACGCGCGCCAAACGGTACGGCTCGGCCACGATGAACAGGACCACCCCGATAGCTGCGACTGCACCCGCAATTGCGCAGTAACGCGGTTCCAGACCGGCCACGAAGAAGACCACTGCCGCAGTGGCGCCCAGCACCACGGCGGTCCCGAGATCCGCGATCACCACCGTGAGAATGACCAACCCCACGGCGAGGGAGGCGGGAACCAAGGTATACCGCGGATTGTTGATGGCCCGCGCCCGCCACGTGACGAAAAATGCGAGAAAGATCACCAGCGCCGGCTTGGCCAGTTCCGAGGGCTGCAAGCTCATTGGCCCCAGATGCAGCCACCGGTGATGCCCGTCCGCGACGTAAACCACCGCCAGCAGCATCAAAGCCACCCCGATCGCACAGAATGCCACCGCCGGGTTTTGAAACTTCCGATAGGACGTCCTCTTCAGAAGCATCATGACAAACACCGAGACCGCCGCCCACGCAGCCTGCCGGCTCACCACGTGCCAGGCCGAACCGTAGCGCAACTGGGCCATGATGGAGGACGCGCTATATAAAATGACCAGCCCGAACGAAACCATCGCCAGCACGGTCGAGAAAAGAATCCAATCGGTCTTGAGCCTTTGCGCCATGTCACTCTTTCGGTTTTAGTTGGTTGACGAGTTGCTTGAAGACTTCGCCCCGGTGCTCGTAGCTGCGGAACTGGTCGAAACTGGCGCAGGCGGGCGCCAGTAGAACCGTGTCGCCGGGTTGCGCGTGGACAAACGCGTGCGCCACGGCCTTGTCGAGTGTCCTGGCATCCACCAGCGGCGCCGCGCCGCGGATCTGCTCCGCGATTTTGGCAGCGGCCGCGCCGATCAGCAGGGCAGCGCGTGCTTTGGATGCCAGCGGACCACGCAGCTGCGAATAGTCCAGGCCCTTGTCCTTCCCGCCCAAGATCAGCCAAACGCCGCCGGCAAATGCATCCAGCGCCTTGAGCGTGGCATCGACGCTGGTCGCCTTCGAATCGTTATAGAAATCGATTCCGTTGATGTTGCGCACAAACTCCAGCCGATGCTCGACAGCGCGGAACGTGCGTACGGCCGCGGCAATCGCCTCGTGGTTCACCCCCGCCCGGGCAGCCGCAATCGAAGCCGCCAGCACGTTTTCGATATTGTGGCTGCCGCGAATCGAAATCTCGTCCGCACGCATCAGCAACGCGCCATCCAGGATCAGCCGATCACCGCAGAGAGTCGCTCCCGGCGCCACCGGGGCGCGGCTGCTGAACCACTGCACCGCGGCGGCAGTATTCCTCGAATAGCTTACGCAGACGGGGTCATCGGCGTTGAGCACGGCGAAATCGGCCGGCCCCATCGTCTCAAACAGCCTGCCCTTGGCCGCGGCGTAGTTCTCGAACGTGTGGTGACGGTCCAGATGGTTTTGCGTGACGTTGAGCGCCAGCCCGATGTGGGCGCGGAATTCGCGGATCGTCTCCAACTGGAAGCTCGACAGCTCGAGTACGTTCCAGCCGTCGTCCCGCGAGCCGTCGATCATCGCGGTCAGCGGCGTGCCGATATTCCCGCCTACCTGAACCGGCAGCCCGGCTGCGCCCAGGATGTGGCCGATCAGGCTGGTCGTCGTGGTTTTGCCGTTGGAGCCTGTGATCCCAATCGTCCTGCCCTTCAGGAAGGGAGCGGCCAGTTCGACTTCGCCGATTACCACCGCGCCCCGGCGGCGCGCTTCCACAAGCGGCGGCAGATCGAAGGGCACATCGGGAGAAAGCACGATCAGGTCGCAGCCCTCGAACACCGAAGGGGTCTGCTGCGCGAACGGAATGCTCAGCCGCTCAAGCAGCGGCGCTGCCTCCGGCAGCTCGGCGAGGGGCTTGAGGTCGGTGGCGCGAACGCGCGCGCCTTGCCGCACCAGCAATTCGGCTGAAGCCATGCCCGATTTCTTGAGCCCCACCACCAGCGCGTTGGTCCCGTTCAGCCGCATCGCTATCTCAGCTTCAGCGTAGTCAAAGCGAACAGAGCGAGCACCAACCCGGCAATCCAGAACCGGGCAATCACTTTCGATTCCTGCCACCCGATCTGTTCGAAATGATGATGAAGCGGCGCCATTTTGAAGATGCGCTTGCCCCGCAGCTTGAAGCTTCCCACCTGCAGCATCACCGAAACGGCCTCCAGGATGAAGATGCCGCCAATGAACAGCAGCAGCACCTCCTGCTTGATCAGCACCGCCACCACGGCCATGGCGCCGCCCAGCCCCAGCGCCCCGACATCGCCCATGAAGATCTCCGCCGGGTGTGCGTTGTACCAGAGAAAGCCCAGGCTGGCGCCCGTCATTGAACCGCAAAAAATGGTTAGCTCCGAGGACCGCGGATTCCTCGCCAACTGCAGATACTGCGCCAGCTCCACGTGGCTGCCGACATACGTCAGCACCGTCAGTGCCCCGGCCGCGATTACGGTCAGCCCGATGGCCAGCCCATCCAGTCCGTCGGTCAGATTCACAGCGTTGGACATGAACACCACGATCAGCGCCAGGACGATACAAAACGGCGCCACGCCGATCACGTACGTCCACGGATTGCGCATCAGAGATTCGATCAGAAGCGAAGGCTGAAACTGCTTGGCAAATGGAATATTCACGGTCGTCGAATATTCCCCAAAGGCACGGAGGTACAAGAGGCCGGCGCCGATCGCGAACGCGAGGCCGAACTGGTAGATCAACTTGCGTCTCCCGGTCAGGCCGAGATTGCGCTGGTTCGTAACTTTGGCATAGTCGTCCATGAACCCGATCCACCCGTACCCCAGGATGGCAACAATCGCGATCCAGACGTACGGATAGCGCAGGTCAGCCCACAGCAGCGTTGGAATCACGATCGAAATAATAATGAGCACTCCGCCCATGGTCGGAGTGCCGGCCTTTTTCTGGTGCGATTGCGGACCCTCTTCGCGGATATACTGACCGATTTGAAATTGCCGCAGCCGGTTGATCAGCCACGGTCCCAGCGCGATACACAAAAAAAGCGCCGTAAGACTGGCGAATCCGGTGCGAAAGGTCGTGTAACGGAATACACGGAACGGGCTGACGTACCGGTAGAGTTGCTCGTATAGAAGGTAATAAAGCATCGAATTGTTACGCTAACAGTCTTTCCAAGGCGCGTTCCATCCGTACGCCTCGGGAACCCTTGAATAACACCGCATCACCCGGGCGCGCCAACTGCCTTACCCAGGCTCCCGCCTCACCCGCATCCTCAAAGAAAAGCGCGGCGCTCTCCGGAAGCCCGGCGCCGACCGCCGCGTCGATCATGGCGCGAGCATCCCCGCGCACTCCGATCAAAAAATCGATTCCCCGCTCAACGGCATAGCGCCCCAACTGCTCGTGCAGCTCGCGCGAGGCGCGGCCGAGTTCCAGCATTTCACCCAGAACTGCAAGGCGCCGCTCGGCCGGCGTCTGCCGTAACACATCGAGCATGGCCCGGGCGGCGTCGGGATTGGAGTTGTAACAGTCATTCCAGATCACCACACCGTTGCGCTCCAGGCGTTCTCCCCGCATCTTGCCCACGCTGAAGGAACGCACGGCGCCGGTCAATTTCGCCGCCTCGATTCCCAGAATTCCGGCCACCGCGATGCCCGCCAGCAGGTTCATCACCGCATGCCTGCCGGGCAGTGTGGTTTCGAATTCCACCCCGCAGACGCGAAAACGCGTCGCGCCGCCGCGAGGCTCCAAAGCCTCGCACCGAACATCCGCGTGCTCGGAGAAACCGAACGTCACCGACCGTCCGGGGTGGGTGTCGGCAAACCGCCGTACCCGCGCATCATCCGCATTCAGCACCGCCATGCCGTCCCGCGGCAGGCCTTCGATCAATTCGCGCTTGGCCGCCGCTACGCCCTCGATGGAATCGAACGCTTCGGCGTGCGCGAACCCCACGTTGGTCACTACTCCGATATCCGGCCGGGCGATTTTCGCCAAGTCACGGATCTCGCCGGCATGATTCATTCCCATTTCCAGCACCGCGACCCGGCTCTCATCGGGCAGACGGAGCAGCGAGAGCGGCACTCCCAAATGATTATTCAGGTTGCCGGCCGTTTTGCCTACCGACAACTCCACTGAAAGCAGGTGCGCGATGGCATCCTTGGTAGTGGTTTTACCGGCGCTCCCGGTAACTCCAACGACCTTTCCGCCCCACTCGCGGCGCGCCCAGTGAGCCAGCCGTTGCAGAGCGGCGAGTGAGTCGTTCACGACCAGTTCGCCACCGGCGCCGCTGCTCCTCTCGACCACCGCCGCCGCAGCCCCTTTTTCCAGCGCGGCTTTCACGAAATCGTGGCCGTCGAAGTTCGGACCGCGCAGCGCGAAGAACACATCTCCCGGACTCTGTGTCCGGGTGTCCACACTCCACCCCGCCACTTTCACCGGCCGCGCGGTGCCGGCCGCATCCATGACGCGCGCAGCTTCTACCAGGTCCAGGGTCATTCCTAGTTGTGGTTGTGATACCCGTAACTCTTGAGCACTTCGCGGGCCACAGCCCGGTCATCAAAAGGAAGGGTCTGATCCTTCAGAATCTGATACGTCTCGTGGCCTTTTCCGGCCAGGATCACGATGTCGCCCTCCCGCGCCTCGCGAAGAGCGCGTGCGATCGCAGTGGCGCGGTCGGGCTCGACGATATGAGGCACGTCGACGCGGCGAATCCCCACCAGGGCGTCATTCATAATCGCCAACGGATCTTCCGAACGCGGATTATCGCTGGTTAGCACCACGAGGTCGCTGTTCTCGGCCGCGGCTTGACCCATGAGCGGGCGCTTGGAGCGGTCGCGATCGCCGCCGCAGCCGAACAGAGTAATCACACGCTTGGGGCTCAGGGAACGCGCCACCGCGATGACGTTGCGGATGGCATCGTCCGTGTGCGCATAATCCACCGCCACCACGAACGGCTGGCCTTCGTCGATCCGCTCAAAGCGGCCCGGCACGGCACGCAGGCGCGCAATCCCCGCCGCAATCGTTTCCGGAGGGATATTGTACGAGAGCGCGGCCCCGCAAGCGGCCAGGATATTGTAGACGTTGATCTTTCCGATCAACGGGGATTGCACGGCAAAGCGCGTTTTCCCCGCCTGCACCTCGAAGCGCAGCCCGTCGAACCCCGACGAAACCTGGCGCGCGCGGAGCGTCGCCTCCGGACTCAGTCCGTACCAGGAAACCTCGGTTTCCGGCGGGAGTTTCATCCCCTGCAGACTCTCATCATCCCGGTTGAGCACGGCAAACTTAGGCGGCGGAGCTCCTGCGCCTTCGAACAGCATCCGCTTGGCGGCGAAGTATGACTCCATGGTTCCGTGAAAATCGAGATGGTCGCGCGTCAGATTTGTGAAAATGGCGGTATGGAACTGCAGCCCGTAAACGCGGCCCAGCGCCAGCGCGTGCGAGGAGACCTCCATGGTCACATGGCTGCCGCCCTGCTTTTCTAACTCGGCGAACAGCCGCACTAATTCCAGCGACTCCGGGGTTGTGTTCACAGCCGGAATGATGCGCCCCGCCAGATGATACTCAATGGTTCCGATCAGCGCGGTAATATGCCCGGCGGCACGCAGCACCGAATCGAGGAGATAGGACGTGGTCGTTTTCCCGTTCGTTCCCGTGATGCCGGTGAGGCCGAGCCGCTCATCGGGCCGGTTGTAGAAGTTACGCGCCGCCAGGGCCAGGGCACGACGCCCATGCTCCACCTCGATCCAGATGCCTTCGTAATCCGCGGGCGCCGGCGATTCACTGGCGACCGCCACGGCTCCGCGAGACCGCGCGTCTTCGGCGAAACGCCGCCCGTCCGTCCGGCTGCCGGGAAATGCGAAAAACAGATAGCCTTGGCCCACGCGCCGCGAATCAAATTCAAGCCCATCAATCTCCACTCCGGCAATACTCGCGGAAAGGGGCTGCTTTAGCCCTACGCCCGAGAGTATCGCGCCGAGTTTCATCTTACGAATTGGACTCGAATGCTTTCTCCTGGATGCAAAACCGCGCCCGGCGGCGGTACCTGCATGCGCGCCACGCCGCTGCCGTCGGGCAATATGTTCAGACCTCTAGCCGCCGCTTCAGCCAGCACCGCGCGCATCGTCTTGCCTCGGAAATTCGGCACGCGCGGACCCACCTCGGCGACGATCCCGGATTTCTCTTCATCATCGTCGACATCCTCAAGGATGTTCGGCTGGTCAGAACCGCTGTCTCCGACGCTCAGATCTTCCACGATCTTCTTGGCAATCAGCGGCGGCGGCGGCTCCGGTAGATCTTTGGGAACGTCCAGAACCCGGAGAGCCTCGGTGGCGACAGCGTGAAAGACCGGCGCGGCCGCCGCACCTCCAAAACCAGCCGTACCGTGGGTCCTGTTCAGCGTTACTACTACTACAATAGCTGGATTTGTCAAAGGCGCAAAACCGATGAACGACCCGTTATACGTATTATGGGAATAGCGGTGCGTCGCCATGTCAAAGATCTGGGCCGAGCCCGTCTTCCCCGCGGTCGAGTAACCCGCCAGCTGCGCATTCGGAGCCGTGCCGCCTTTCATCACGACTCCCTCCATCATCTGACGCATGGTAATCGCCGTTTCCGGTTTGATGATGCGGACCGGAGCGGCCGGCGGCAGCACGTGATTTCCCTTCTTCAGCACGAGCCGGGGCCGGACGAGCAAGCCCCCGTTCGCGAAGACCGAGGCCGCCCGGGCCAGTTGAATGGTCGTAACGCTAACCTCCTGCCCGATCGACACCGACGCCCATGATGTAGTCCCCCACCGCGGCAGACTTCTCAGCTTTCCCTTCGATTCGGCGGGCAGCTCGATGCCCGTCTTCTGCCCAAAGCCAAACCGACGCGCGTATTCGAACAGGTTGGCTTGCCCGACCCGGCTGCCTACCTCGACCGCTCCGATATTGCTCGATTTCGCGAGTACCGTCGCCATGGGAATTACGTGCAAGCCGGCATGAGAATCGTGAATGACGCGCCCGGGAAGTTTCAGTACGCCGCCGTGGCAATCGATCGGACTATCGGGACGGAGATCCGTCGTTTCGAGCGCCGCCGTCAGGGTCACGACTTTGAAGACGGAGCCGGGTTCAAACGGCACCGAAACCGCGTGGTTCTGCCGCGCGGCGGGACCCTCGCTGGAATTGGGCGCCCGGTTCGGATCGTATTCGGGGTAACTGGCCAACGCCAGCACATCTCCCGTATAAGGATTCATCACCACCACGCTGCCGCTCGCCGCGTGCAGCTTGTCGACTTGTGCCGCGATCTCGCTCTCGGCGACGAATTGCAGGTGCTCGTCGATCGTCAGGGTGACCGGCGTGCCGACGCGCGCTTCCGAATCGAGCTGCGAATCGATGCCGCGCCGCTTGACATCAGTCAGCAGCCGAAGCTGGCCCGGCTGGCCGCGCAGATCGCGATCGAGAGCCTTCTCGACTCCGGCTGTCCCTTTTTCCTCGAAGTCCACCGAACCGAGCAGGTGCGCCGCCAGCGTTCCCTTGGGGTAGTGGCGCTGGCTCTCGCTTTCGAACTCCACCCAATCGAGATCCAGGTTTCGCAGGTTCTGCGACTCCTCCGGCGTAATCTGGCGTTTCACCCACAGGAAACCGCGATGATTCAAATACGCGTTCTGCATCCGGCCGTAGAGTTCGGCGCGATCCAGGTGCAGCACCAGACTCAAGATCTCCGAGGCAAGGCCGAGGTCCGGGACCTTCAGCGGATTCACGTGGACAGACTCGGCCGGCACGCTCATCGCGAGCGGCTGCCCGTTGCGGTCGAAAATCGTGCCGCGAGGAGCAGGAATTTCAACGAGCAACTCCTGCCGCGAGCGAGCTTGCCGCTGATATGCCTCGTGGTGCACCACCTGGAGGGAGAGAAGCTTGCCAAAGATGGCGCCTCCCCACAAGAGGATCAGGCCTGCCAGAATGCCCAGTCGCCGCTCTGCCATAAAAAGAAAAAAGTCAAAAGTTAAAAGCCAAAGGTCAAAATTCAAAAGTAAGCAGGTACGCTTCGCCTCCGGCTCAGCAGTTCTAAAAACGGCGGCGCAGCCGCCCGCCGAATCACTTTTGACTCTTGACTTTTGACCTTTGACTTTTGACTTTTCTGCCCCTGCTCTCCTACTGCACCATGGCCACGGCGGCCTCGGCCTTCGGTTCCAGATGCATTACCTGGCTTGAGGCCGGTCTGACCATGTTCTGGCTCTTAGCCAGCTTCTCCAAGCGATCGGGCCGCAGAAGTCCCGCCTCCTGCAGATCAAGGACGCGCTGCTCGGTTGCGAGGCGCCGCTCCTCGGCGCGCAAGGATTCGAGCTTATAGCCGGCCAATGTGCCGGCCACGCTCGGCGCCAGCAAGAGGGCTAACAGAAGCACGGCCGCACAGGCGGCGCCGATCGCCGACCAGCAGGCGCCGCGCGCCTGGGGATCAACCTCGCGCACCAGGCGCGAATTGTCGATCTTCTTGCAATAAAGGAATACGTCCTCGAACGGAAGCGGACGCAGTTGGAATGGGTCGCGTTCCGCCCGCAAGGGCCCCGGCCGCGCGGCGCCCTTCACGCGCCCTCGCGGCTCAATTCTGCGTAATAATGCAGGCAGCGTTGCCATGCTGTCTCCCTTACCTGTCCCCTTAAATTCTTTCCAGTACGCGCAGCTTCGCGCTGCGCGAAGCCGGATTGCGCTCGATTTCTTCCTCGGCCGGCTGCAGCGGGTGCTTGGTCAAGACGTTCGCGCGCGCTTGCCTGCCGAGCTCCCGGAATTTTTCCTTGACCTTGCGGTCGTCGAATGACATGAAACTGATCACCACCATGCGACCTTGCGGAGCCAGCAGTTCCGGACCAATTTCCAGCAGCCGGTCCAGCTCCGCGGGTTCCTCGTTCACTGCCATGCGCAGCGCCATGAAGGTTTTCGTCGCCGGGTGCAATCTTCCGGTCCGCGGCACGGCCCGCTCCACCACATCGGCCAGATGTAGCGTGCTCCGTATGGGCCGTGCGCGAACCAGGGCTCTGGCTACCTTCCGCGCCCTCCTTTCTTCGCCTAGCTGAAAGATCAGATCGGCGAGTGCCTTCTCGGCAGCTTGATTGACGAGATCGGCCGCGGTCATGCCCGTGGATTGATCCATCCGCATGTCCAGCGGCCCATCCGACAGAAATGAAAATCCTCGCTGCGGCTCGGTAAGCTGGTACCGGCTCACACCCAGATCGGCCAGTAATCCATCTACTTTCTCGAAGCCTGCTTGCCTCACCGCTTCGGGCAGGGAGCCAAAACGCCCGTGATGAAACCGAATCCGCGCGGCCCACTCCGTCGTGTTCGCGCGCGCCTTCTCGAGCGACTCCGGGTCGCGATCGTTCGCAATCACGATCCCCGTCGTCAGCCGCTGCGCAATCAGCGCCGTATGGCCGCCCAGTCCGGCAGTGGCATCGAGATACACTCCATCCGGACGCACGGCGAGATGCTCGAGTGCCTCGCCGGCCATCACCGAGAAGTGCATATGTCATCTATTTAAAGCCTCAATTCAAACCGGCGGCTTCGAGCTTCGAGACGTCGTCGGCCGCGGTCTGCGCGGCTTCGCGCTTGCGTTCTTCGTAGAGCTTCTCGCTCAGAACCTCGATGCGGCCGCGATATGCGAACAGCTTCACCGCTTGGCTCTCGATTCCTAACTCGCGCCGCAATTCGGGCGAGAACAGGATCCTCCCCTGCGCGTCCATCTCCGATTCCGAACCCAGGTCGGCGGCGTTGAAGGCCACGTTGCGGGCGATGCGCGGGTCTTCCCGGTAGCTGTCAAAGAATTTTTCGTTTTCGCGCCAAACCGCCATCGGATATATTTGAGCAATGCGGCGATCCAGACTGGTAACGAACAATTTCTTTTCGCGGAGGGCGGCAAAGAATTGCTGGAAAGCCGCGGGCAATTTCACGCGGCCTTTCTCATCGAGCCGGGCGGGATACATGCCGCGCGGGGGCTCGACCATCTCCAGTTGCTGGCTCCAATTTTCCACTTTTTAGCCACATTAAGACCAGAATTCGGCCACAACCAATAGTGGCATGGGAGATTCACGTTTGCAAGGGCTTTTTTCACGAACTAGCTGATACGCGGAGGGTTACCTGTACGCAACCAGATCTACACTGATCCCGCAACATACAACATATAGATTTTTAGGCGAATAATAAGCGAAAGTCCGCGGACCGAGCCTGATCGGGGGCGGTTCTCTTATCTATTTACTGGACAGAAACCCAGGCGGTATTGCTGACCGCAAAGGCGGCGGGATTGTCAACCGGGTACACCGCGACGTAGAGAACGCCGTTACCCACTGCGGTATTCGGATCGACTTGGAAAGTGATCTCATCGACGCCAACCAGACCCGGCGCGCGACGCGCCGACACCACCCGCATGCCCGAGTTGTTAATGGCGACCACGACTGTTCCCTGCGCGGCCGAATCAGTTCCGGCCACGGGGACCTGGTTGGTTTTGATCGCCGGAGTCACCTGGCCCATTCCCGTGATATAGAGCCGCACGGTCTCTCCCCGCTGGACGGGGTTGTTTACGCCTGCGTAAGATCCATCTGAACGGACCAAGACAGCCCGCTGCAGGCCATCGGAATCGCCGAACTGGAAGACACCGGGACCGGCAGAGCGAACGGGCACGTTCACCGTTTTCGAACTGCCATTGACCGTAACCGTAACCGGGACGCTGTCGGCCGGGGTCACGTCGCAGGGCACCTGGAAGGCAGCCTGCTGCTGCCCGTTGATGTTGGAAACGTTGTAGAGCGGCGCCAGACTGCTGTTGAACGCAATCGCGACCTGCCCCAGCAGATACGGCAGCGGACCGAACATGGGACCCGTAACGGCGCCCTGAATGTTCGCCGCGACTCCGGGCGCGATCACAGTGCCGATGCCACACGGCACAAGCGCGCCATGGATTGCGTCGGTATTGAAGAATCCCGCTCCATTCACGAAGCTGCTGGGCGTGACGGCCGGACCCGGCGCAACCGCGGTCAGAGTAAACGAAGCCGAAAAAGTGCCGTTCGACGCGAGAATCGTGATCGACCCGACGCCGCTGCCCGCCGTCACTGTGACCGAAGCGAGGCCATTACTATCGGTCAAGACACTATTGGCGCTCAAAGTCGCCTGGCCGCTGGTGATGGAAAATTGAACCGGTATACCGGACAGGGCATGGCCGCTGGCGGCCGCGAGTTGAACCACGAGCGGTTGAGCGAAAGCAGTCCCGACCGTAGCTGCTTGGGCATCACCGGATACTTTTGTCAGTCCGGTGACAGTCGCATTAACGGAAACCGAAAAAACAGCGAGCACCGAATTGGACACGGCGGCGGTGATCTGGACGGTGCCGGTAGCGGTGCCGGACAGCGTCACGTTATTGGAAACGAGGCCCTTGGCATCCGAGGTGGATGTGGGGCTGGAAAGAGTCGCCGCACCGGCCGGCGATACGCTCCAAGTCACGTTCGCGCCCGACACCGGGTTGCCCGCACTGCTATCGACTTCCGCCACCAGCGGGGACGCCAGCGGCTGCCCGGCATTGGCGCTCTGGCCGTTTCCGCTGATCATCTTGATCATGCCGGGCGCCCCTGGAGAAACCTGAATCACCACGGGATTGATGAACTGCACATATCCGATCGCCCCTGAAACACCGGTGTTGATCGTGGCGGTGGGAACGCCGCCAATCAATACGTAATATGCCGCCGTGCCGGGAGACGCTCCTAGCACCGGAGTGCACGTGGCAGTCCCATTGACATCCGTGAGCACGGACCCGGAATCGGCGCCGGCCCCGGTAGCGCAAGCCACCGTCGCGCTGGAAGTCGAGTTGGCGGCTGGGACAAGCCGAACCGAAATGTTCGGGATCGCTTTGCCGGTCTGATCCTGAATGGTCGCCTTGATCGACGGTGATCCGGTACCGCCGGCCGATCCCGTCACCGTTACCGGGAGGGCGGGAGTCACCTGCGCGGTCGCGAAGTCCGGGGAGGTTTCGTTGCCGGCTGCTGTAAGAGTAAATGTTACAGTGGCGGCCGAATTCGGAAGCGAAGCCGCGACCGTGTACGCCACGCGGCTGGTCGTGAAGATGACGTTCAGGATGTTGGAGGTGGTCCCATCGGCCGCCGTCGTCGTCTGGGCCGCATTTAAAGAGGTATTGAAGGCGGTGCCGCCGACAACCACCCAGTTGACCGGCGTCGAAGGCACGGGATGGCCCTGAGCATCGGTGACCAGAACTACCATCGGCTCGAAGAGCAGGTACTGCGAGCCACTGCACAGCCGGCAAGTCAACTGGCCGTTTCCGGAGACCACGGAGAGATTCGCGGGTGTTTGAGCAGCAGCGAACTGGCCGAAATAAGCGCAAACCGCGATGGCAGCCACGGCGAGATTTTTGAATCCGGTCAAGAGGCCTCGCAATTCCGACAATGGGGTCTAAAATG
Organism: Bryobacteraceae bacterium; assembly: GCA_035295805.1. Lineage (GTDB taxonomy): Bacteria > Acidobacteriota > Terriglobia > Bryobacterales > Bryobacteraceae > PSRJ01. The sequence continues at coordinate 22,641 of DATGII010000128.1, forward strand.
ATTCAACGAGATATGTAGTGTATCACTTAAGAGTTCTCAGCGCAAAAAGAACTGGTTCCAAAAAAAAAGGGGGAGCCGAAGCTCCCCCTCTCAATCATGAACCAGCGAAGCTGGTTTACTGAATCAGCGCTTCCGAGCCGAAGGTCCCGCCGTACGGGTTGACCAGACCGCGAGTGGTCGTGCCCGGCAGGATGAGTGCCAGGTAACCCATCGCGGAGGATTGGATGGTGCTGGTCCAATCGGCTACGAACGCGAATCCGTGTGCATATTGGAAGTTGCAAACAGCAATCATGTAGCCGGTGAAGCCCGGCAACGCGCTGCTGAATTGGCTAATCGCGAACGATGCGACATCGCCCGAAGCCACCGTTGAGGTGAATCCGGTTGCCGGAGGATTCGCGTTGAATTGAACCGCCGACACCGGGTTGGTGGGCATAGTACCACCGGCTGAGAGATGCCCATAAGCGTTGAACGAGCAGGTTCCGCTCTGAGCAGTCGTCCCATAGGTGTCCGTGGACGTGTTGGCGATAGCGATACCCGTGTCAAAGCCGCTGGCGGACGTGACGTACGGGAAGAGCAGAATCGTCTTGCACTGTGAAACCGAGAAGGCGTTCTGCGGGCTGGCGGCATTGGGATCCACAAAGCTCGGGATCGTGCCGGTAGCCAGAGGTGCGAAACTGGCGTTGACGGTGGCCTGGCCGGTCGGCTGTTGAGCCGGCGCGATAGCCCACACGTTGAACGTAGCCGTTTCATTCGCGGCCGTGTTCGTGTTGATGATTTCCCAGACTGCCGTCGCAGAGCCGCCACTTACGGTCAGCTCGACGTAGGGGACCACAGTATTCACTGCGAAGCCGCTGAGCCCTGTCGTACCCGTTGAGCTCGGGCCCGCCGTAGCGCTCGAAACCGAGGCCGTCGCGAGAGGCGCGACCGTGCTATCAGCCGCATTCTCACCACCGGTGATCAATTCCGCCAGCAGCGTCGTGTTGTTGGTGCCAGCCGTCGCCGTGTTCCAGATTCCGGAGGTAGCCCCGGCCGTACCGGCTGTGACGTTGGCGCCGGTCACGTTCGCGAACGATACGAACACCCGCACGCCGCTCGGGATGTTGTTAAAGACGGCCTTCAGGCGCGTGCCGAAGTCCGCCAGACCCGCGGTGTTGGTGCCAATGTTAATTTCGTAACCGGACTCAGAGAAGTAGGTTCCGGGGACGTTCTGCAGAATGGCATTCGTTTGACCGGAGCCGACGTTACCATTCGCGCCGGCCAGCACGCGCGTTCGGAACGCGGAGGCAAAGTTCTCCGAGAACGAAACCGTGCCCGCAAACGCATAGTTCAGCGCCGAGCAATTGCTGAGCGAGATCCCGCTCGATTTAACCGTCAAACCGCTCTGGACGGTGGCCAGGGTCGCCTGGGTTTGGTTAAGGCTGAACAGCGGCGCGGCGCCGCCGACAACCTGCACCGAACCAACCAAGCTGCCCGTGGTTCCGGCGCTGGCGTTGACGCGAACGTTGGTGATGCGGAACGTGCGCGCAGCGCTGGATCCCGGCGGAATCACCGGCACGCCAAAGAACGTGACGGAGTTGCCGCTCACGAGACCCTGGTACACGTTGGGGGCGCTCGTGTTGCCAGCTGTCTGACCAAGTCCCGGCGGCGCGGTGGCGTTCATGATAGAGACGCCGCCCACGACGTTCGGGAACGAACTGCAACCCGCGGACGTATTGGTGCAGAGGATCGGCGTCGCGTTGTTCCCGTATCCGGTTACGATGGCCGTGTTGAGAGACGTGCCCGGATCATCAATCAGCAACAACGCTTCCGACGCGCCCGTGGTCGATGAGAAGATCCGGCTGGTGATCGGCTGAGGCATCGTCAACGTCAGGTTCACCGTGGGGGCCGTCGTGCTCGTCGTCGTGTTCACTGTACCGCCGGTGCAGGTGATCAACAGGTCACTGACCAGATCCGTCCTGCTCTCCGCGCGGATTGTGGTATTCAAGCTGCTCAGATTACATGTCATCGTCGCAGTTTGCGCGCTGGCCAGCCCGGCAAATAACGCGAGCACAGCCAACGCAATCACATATCTACGAAATGCTGCCATTTCCTTCTCCTTGTGAATTGCGAAAGTTGAATTGGTCGAAGTTCTCTTCCAACCTGAGCCTCAAAAATCGAAACCCGTTCAGTCTACCTTGGGAACTTCTCCGTGTCGGGCGGAGAGGCGTTTTACCGGCGGTCGCAAAACCATTCCACCGGGACTTACTGAAAGTCCTACCTGTGGCACATGGAGTTTTTGTTTTTGTCTTCTTCTGTGCTCACCGGGGTACAAACACAAAATTGCAGACGAAAACCGGACGCGGTAAACTCATTTCTACCCGATCGTCGTCTCTGTGTCAAGAAAATTCTTTACCTTCAATGGATAACGGCACGCGTCGGCCCGCTCGCCGTTCCGTCGCTTCGAACTGCGGTGATTGAACCATGACTATACGGCTGGAGTCAATACTTTCACACCGAATGGTCTCATTATTTTTTATGAGACCGCCCGGACCGGGGACGGCGACGAAAATCGGCTGGCAGCCAGCGCGCCGGCCGAGACGGGTCGTCGCGGGTAACCGCATAAGTGGGGGAACGCGAGCCACCGATCTTCTGCGATTCGCACCAGCCACGTTTTCCGCCAGGCTGCGTGGTATCGCGCAATGTGCCGAACAGCACGGCGCAGGGACTAGCTGGATCCCAGTAGCGAAGGCATAAGCCTGCGCCATACGGCCCAAAACCCGAGTCGAGACCGCCGCGCCTCCCGACGGGCATATCGCTATAGTTAGGCTCCGGTTACTGCCCAAATTCCAGGTAGTCTGTGGATCTGGTTTGTCCAACAATCAGGTGGACGCATCCATGACTGAAACTCACACCGACCAAGGCGCGCTCGCCACGTGGAGCGCCGACGAATGTCCCTTCGTCATTGAATTCTCTCGAAAGGCGCTGGACGACATTCGGCTGGCCGTAGTGGATGCTTTTTTTTCACTGCCGCGAGGCGGCGCCGAAATCGGCGGCATTCTGCTCGGCAAAGTGGACGATCAACGGGTGCAAATCCTGGACTATGCGCCCATCGAATGCGAACACGCGTTCGGTCCGGCGTTCACGCTGTCGCCGGCAGACCAGGTGCAACTGGGAGATGCCCTGCGGCAGCCTTTCCCGGGGGGCCTGCGCCCGGTTGGCTGGTACCACTCGCACACGCGCAGCGAGATCGCGCTCAGCGAAGCCGACCTGGATATCCACAACCGGTACTTCCCCGAGCGATGGCAGGTCGCTCTGGTGCTGCGGCCTTCGACACTGCAACCGACGCAGGCCGGGTTCTTTTTCCGGGAACCGGACGGCACCATCCAGGCCCAACACAGCTATCACGAATTTGCAGTGGAAGCGTTACCGTTACAGCAGGTCCCCGCAAGCGCGCCCCAATCTTCGCCGGGGCCGATGAGAGAAACGGAGCCTGACGCGGTCGTCATGACGGTGTCGGGAGCCGACCCCCATCTCGTTTCGCTGCCGGCTGACGACGCTCCCACGACCGAACCGCAATGTGTCGAACCACCGGCCGCGACAGTCAAGTCCACGTCTGAACCGGCCCCGCCATTGCTCAGCGCACCAGAGCCCGTCATGGAACTGACCCACGAAGCGGAACCCCCGCAGGGGCGGGAACCGGAGATGCTGGATGAGCCGCAGGCGTCAGGGCATCAGAGTTGGCCGGTGGAGGCTCCGATCACGGCTCCCGAGCCGCATGACACCGGGGTTGAACCGGCGTACGCAAGCGAGTCCGAGCCGGGGAATGCCCACGACGAGACGGACTATACCCGGCACTTTGCGATTACGCACGAAGATGATCCGAAACCGCAGCGCCGCTGGATGGGAATGGCCGCCGGGCTGCTGGCCGGCATTCTGCTGGGTGTGGGGGCGGACCAGGCGCGCTCGCATGCGGGCCCGGCAGTTCAGAGCGTTCCGCCGCCGGCGGTAACGCAACCGCAAACGGCGCCCGAGAGCGCGGCTCTCCGGAAGCAGAACGACGGCTTGACGAAGCAAGTCAGCGATCTAACCAGGCAGGTTGCCGATCTGACGCAGCAGAACGGTACTCTTCGCAAGGAAAACGCGGATTTGACCCGGCAGCAGGCCGACTCCAGCAAACAGCAGAGCGAATTGAGCAAGGAGCAAGCCGATGCCGGCAGGCGGCAGGCCGAAATTCGCCAGCAGCGCGACGACCTGCTGAAGCAAAGCGCCAAACTAAAAGCGGACCTGACAGCCCAGACCGTGCGGGCGCAATCGCTGCAACAGCAACTCGATGAGTTACGCAGACAGCAGCAGCGGAAACGGCTGAGCATTCAAAGCAGCGATCCGTTACCGTAAGAACGCGGTTCGCCAGACTGCCGGCACCCAATTCTACTTCAGCGAAGCGCGGCGCTTACGAGGGTTCGCCCGGGAAACCTTGGCGCCGGAGGGAAGGGTGTGCGCGTGCGGCGGCGCCGGCTCGGCCGCCGATGGCGGCGGCTTCGTTCCGAGTGCGGACAACAATCCACGCCTTTCGAATAGGCCCAACACGGCCACACAAAACAGGCCCGCCCCTGCCAGTTCTAGCTTCCAGTTTCCCGGCGCATACCGGCACCAGACGCGATGAAGACCCGGTGAGACCGGAGCCCCGACAAAACCCGGCGAAAGCATCACCGTTTTGACCGGCCGGCCGTCCACCAATACCTTCCAGTCCGGATGCCAGGTCATTTTGAACAGTACGAAACTCGCGCGGCCAACACTAATCTGCGCCTGATAGATGTCGCGGTTCTGTTGTTCACCGGTCACTCGACCGGGCTCTGTAGCCGGAAATGTGATTGGAGGGAGCTGGTCATCGGCGGTGATGTGCGCCAATCCTTGCGGCGCGTCAGCGAAGAAATCCAAAACCAGGTGAGCCTTGTGTTGCGGCCACTGGCTGTGCATCCAGGGTTTGTTGATGTGGTAAACAGTTT
>DATGII010000129.1:0-10041 GCA_035295805.1 Bryobacteraceae bacterium
CCCGCCGGACGATCCACTTCTTCGACCACCGTGCACGGATACGGCGGGATCTCCATGGGCAGCACCAGCCGGTATTCGTTCGCGCGGATCATGGGTTCGGTGAGATACAGCGGATCGTAGGCGATGGTGACCCAGGTGAGATAATCGCCGCGGCGGATCCAGTATTGCGTGAGCGTAGCCTGATCGCTCGACGGCACGCCGTTGCGCCGGTAGTAATCTTCCTTGAGGTGAGTTGTGGTGATGCGGAGTTGCTCGCCTTCATACTCGGCGGTGGAGAACCCTCCCCAGGTGTGCGCCGCCAAGTCAGTGGGCCGCGCGCGACCGTCCATGTAGTACGGATTGTCGATCGAGCGGAGCCATTCGGCATGCCACGCCGTGATCTTGCGCGAAACCGGGTCGACCTCTTTCCAGATCCGCACCTGCGAGGGCCCGCGCGAAATGTACATCGCTCCGTGCGGGCGGCATTGCCATTCCGGCAGCGTCATGTAGGAAGAACTCCACGCTTCGGACCGCGCGCGGGAAGCGGGACTGATCGGAATGCCGAGGAACTCGCCGACATAGGGATTGCCGGTGTTATCTTCGTCCTGAACCGGGGCCCACTCGCCGGCAAAATCCATCTGAGCGAACAGCGGCGCGGCGAGCGCCATTAGAAGTAGGATGCCTGTAATTTTCATATAATCTCAGACTAAGCTTGGGAGTGCAGCAGTTCCCTGCGGGCCAGTCGCTCATCGCGCCACGGATCGTTGACAGCCTTGCATTCGTTGTTGAAAACCATTGTCGCGCGCTGCGCCTCGGTAAACGGCTCCCATTTGGGAATGCCCTTGTGATTCGGATTGCCGGAGCGCGCGAAAGCCGCCCAGGCGCCGCTCATCTTTTCGGCAAGCGGATAGCGTTCAGGGCCGGAGCCCACCATAGATTGCGCGATATCGACGTTTTCGAAAACGAATGGGATATCCAGCGTGTGATACGACCGCAGCTTGCCTTCGCGCACCGGCGAATACCACTGGAAATAATATTTGTAGACCGGCGCCTTGCCGAGCGCGGCTTTGCGGTCGGCTTCCGTATCGGTGCCGGTGCGGAAGTTGGAGGCGTCGGTCGACATGATGAAGAATAGATCGAGATCGCTGGCCTTGGGCCGGCCTTTCTTGTAAGTCGCGATCAACCGGTCGGCTGCCGCGTCGTCGATGTGCAAACTCTGCGTGATGCGATTGTGCAGGGCCCTGTCATCGAGCGGATCGAAACTCACACTGTTGTTCCAGGTGACTTCGGTTTCGGTGGAGCCGATCATCAACGGCACGTTGGCGGTGATCGCGGGGGCGGCCGGGTCAAACGGTCCTTCAGGCAGCGTGCGGCCATCGACCACGGGAGCAAGTTGCAGGCCCTGGATGCTGCGCATGGCGGCGAGCAACTGCGCCTGCGGAAGCTTTTGCAGCTCGTCTACTTGGCTCGACTTGAGGCCGAGCTTCGCCATCAACGCTTCCGCACCTTTGGTGGCGCGATCGCGGGGCACGCCTTTCACATTCGAACCGCTCATGGCAATGGCGCGGTGGAAAAGACCCTGGGCAGACGGCATCGCCAGCAGCGTGCTGACCTTGCCACCTCCGCCGGATTGGCCAAAGATGGTGACGTTGCCCGGATCTCCGCCGAATGCGGCGATGTTGTCGCGCACCCACTCGAGCGAAGCAATAATATCGAGCATCCCCACGTTACTGGATCGCGTGTATTTCTCGCCGCCCAATTCCGCCAGGTACAGATAACCGAAAACATTCAGGCGGTGATTGACGGTAACCACCACGACATCCTGCTTGGCAGCGAGATTGCCGCCGTTGTACATCGCCCAGTTGGCGGAGCCGGCCGAGTAGCCGCCGCCGTGGAACCACACCATCACGGGACGCTTGCCGCTGGCCAGTCCGGGAGTCCAAACATTGAGGTGAAGACAATCCTCAGTGCCCTTGCCATCGCTGTTGGGCTGCTGCGCCATGGACTCGGGGATGAGATTCGAGGGGGTTTGCGGCGAAGCGGGACCGGACTCCAGCACATCGCGGACGCCCGCCCACGGCTGAACCTTCGAGGGCGGCATAAACCGTCCGGCGCCTTCGGTGGAAGCGCCGTAGGGAATGCCTTTGAATGCGTGGACCTTGTCCTGCATCGCGCCGCGAATTTTCCCGGCGCTGGTTTCGACGACCGAGCCCGAGGAATCGGCCTTGGCTGCGGCTCGCAGAGTCCGCAGACCGCTTCCCATCAAGGCGCTCGCGGCGATCGAGCCGCGGCCCAGGAAAGATCGCCGGTTCATGGCTTCGTTGGCATCCATACACGCATCCTCCAACTGTTTCAATCCCCGGATTCCCCGCCCGAATGCGAATCATTATATAACGCGGGCGAAGAGCATGGAGGTCTCTTTGAGGATTTCGGCGGAGACAAGTTCGCGGGTGTTGCTGTAAGCTAACGGATTCCAGTAGCTATGAAGATTATCCTCGGGTTGATTTTGACGATGGCGGCATTCGGCGGCGAAATCCAAGGGCGCGTGGTGAATGCGCAAGGAGGGCCGGTTGCCGGAGCGACCGTGACCGTCATTGGAGAGAAGACCGCAAACGTGAAGGCGGTCACATCGGCAGATGGATCCTATGTAATTCCGGATGTAGTCTCAGGCCTGTATACGGTTACTGTTTCGTTAGCCGACGGCCAGCAGTCGCTGCGGCAGGAGGTGAGTGTAGATAACGAACGCGGCCCGGCCCGAGCCGATTTCCGGTTCACCACGGCCGCGGCCGAAACGGTGGCCGGTTTGGAAGAGCGCAACCCGAACATTTTTATTTACCGAATCGATCTGAATGATCTACGGAACCTGCTCACGCTGTTTCGCGGGCCGAACCCCACCTACATCCCTGAGTTCCGGGCCGACGAGAATTATTTCGGCGCGCAATATGGGGCGGCGCTGTTGGGCTTCCAGCCGCTGCGGCCGCGCACGCTGCTACAGCAGTGGCACGGCTCGGCTTCCGCAACCCATCAGAACAGTGTGCTGAATGCGCGCAATTTTTTTAACGTCGGGCCTCTACTGCCGTCGCGGATTACCAGCTATGATTTGGCGACGGGAGGACCGGTGACCTCCAAGCTTTCTTTGGTGCTCGACTTCGGCCAAGTCTTTAACTCGGGACTGGTCAATGGAAATCTGCAGGTTCCCCTCGCTTCGGAGCGGGCGCCGCTGGCGACCGATGCGCAGACTCGCGCCATCATCTCTGATCTGCTGGCGGCGTACCCATCCCAGCTTCCGAACCTGCCGTCAGTCAGCCTGCGGCAGCTCAACACCAATGCTCCGCGCAGCATCGTGACCGCGGTCGGGCTGGCGCGGTTGGATGCCCGGCCCAACGACAAGACTTCGGTGGCCGCCCTGTATTCGGTGAACCAATACAGCGAGGACCCCTTCCAATTGGTGCTTGGCCAGAATCCCGAGACGGATTTGAGAAGCCAGTCCGCGTATCTCGACGTCACCCGCAGCCTATCGCCCCAAACCATCGGCCAGTTTGGCTTCTATTTCGACCGGGTGCGGGCGTCCCTGCTGCCCACTACCCAGGTCAGCGATCTGCTCTCGAATCTCGGCTACAAGGTTGTGCCCGAGATCACATTTGCCGGCGGCGGCGGCTCCCTGGCGGACCTCGCGGAGATCGGACCCGGCATCCAATTCCCGCGGTTCCGCGTGGAGAACCGGTTCAAAACGTTTGCGAGCCTCACCCGCACGATGGGACGCCACACCCTGAAATTCGGCTGGAGCAGTACGCGGTCCCAGGTGAACGACCTGCAGAGCACCAACGCCCGCGGGACGCTGAGTTTTCTTCCGGATTTCGGCCGCACCGACGTGCAGAATTTCCTGATGGGCACGCCGGATCTTCTTACGATCGTGATCGGCAATCTCTATCGCGGCTTCCGGAATTGGGAGCATGCCGGATATATGGAAGACGAATTCCGGGTCTCTCCCGTGTTCCGCATCAACATGGGAGTGCGCTACGAAATGGAAACGCCGCCCGGGGAAGTCAACAACCTCACCGATCCCAAGATGCCGCTTCAGCAAGGATGGGCGCCGCGGTTTGGTTTCGCGTGGAACCCGGGGCGCGGAAGGCTCACGGTTCGCTCCGGCTACGGCATCTCCTACGGTTCCATTTTTCCGGTGACTTACCAGACCACGCGCTTCAACCCGCCTGCGGTGCAGGTACTGGAGATCAACACGCCGCGCCTCACCGACGCGCTCACGCTGGCCCAAACGGCGCCGTTCATGAAGCCGATTCCGGGCGCGCAGCAGGATCTTTATCTAATTAGCCCTGATTTGGTTCTCCCTTATTCCCACATGTACAATCTTTCCCTCGAATGGGTGCTGCCCGCGCAAACCGCGGTGCGCATCGCCTACATGGGGAGCCGGTCCTTTCATCTGCTAACGCAGGGAGTGTACAACCGCCCTGTGGTTGTGCCGGACATTCCCACCACCGAGGCGACGCTCAACCAGCGGCGTCCCGATCAGCGCTACGGCGCGATTAATGTCGTGGAGAGCAATAGCAACGACTACTATGACGCCGCCCAGGTCAGCGTCGAAAAGAGACTCTCCCGCGGACTGGCGTTCCGCGCCGCCTACACGTTCAGCAAGGACATTAACCTGGGCGGGGATTTCACCAACACGGCTTCCGGCGTCGAACTCCCGCCGGAAACCGGCACCCCGACCTGCGAGACGTGCAACCGGGTCTCCGATCAAAAGGGCCTGGCATTGTTCGATACACCGGAGGTCTTCACGTTCACCTATGTCTACAGGTTGCCTTTTTTTGCCGGGTCTACGGGGTGGGCGGCCGCCGCTCTCAAGAAATGGCAGATCTCCGGCACTACCTTGTTCCAGTCCGGCGTGGCGTATCACTTCCATACCGGCTCGGATGCCCCCGGCTACGGCAACGTAGACGGCAACACCGCGGACCGTCCTAACATCCTCGACCCGTCCCTGCTGGGAAAGAGCTTCGATAATCCCGACACGACGCCAACCATACTGGGCGCCAATACCTGCAGGTCTCCCGGAACGGACGGCCTCCCGTATCTGCATTGCAAGTATTTCGATACCAATATTCCGGTGGCGGGCCGCGGCAATCTCGGCTGGAATACCTTCCGTAAGGACGCGACGGCCAACTGGAACGTCGCGTTTGGCCGAAACTTCCGGTTCTCCGGCGGCGAGCGTTCGCTCGACTTTCGGAGCGAATTCATCAACTTCTTCAATACGCCGCAGTTCGATAAGCCGGGAACCCAGTTGGCTGTCGCCACGTTCGGGAAGATTACCAATACCGTGAACAAGGGCCGGCAAGTGCAATTCACATTGAAACTGAATTTTTAGAGTGGCGCGCACGAACATCAGCCCGAATCACCCGCTGCGGCGGCTGTTCGCCGAGCTGGTTGCCAAGCAATTGCCCGGGGATCGCGAGGTGGCCGGGTGCTGGAAGCGCTCCGGGCGGAGCAGTATCAAGCGTGGCAGAAGAGCCTGCTGCGGGGGGAGAGGCGGATGGATAGCTTGACACCCAGGCCGCCGTTTCCGTACCATTTACCTACCGGCCGATAGGTTTGGAACGGGCGTCTGCGCACGAGGAGGTTATGATGAAATCGCGGTATTTGTATGGGAAGCTGGCGGCGGTTGCAGGGCTGCTCGCGCTGCCTGGAATGAGTTACAGCGCCGTGCCGGCGAAGCCGACGTTCACGAAAGATATCGCACCGATCTTGCAGGAGAAGTGCGAGGCATGTCACCGCAAAGATTCGATGGCGCCGATGTCGCTGGTCACCTACCAGGAAGCGCGTCCGTGGGCGAAGGCCATCAAGGAGCGCGTGGCCACCAGGCAGATGCCGCCGTGGCACCTGGATAAGACGGTCGGAATCCAGTCCTTTCAGAATGACCGCTCGCTGAGCGATGAACAGATCGCGACCATCGTCAAGTGGGCCGACGTGGGCGCGCCCCAAGGCGATCCGAATGATATGCCTCCGCCCAAGCGGTGGCCCAGCGATAACGAGTGGCAGCTGGCCAAGCAGTATGGCCAGCCGGATCTGATCATCAAGTCCGAACCGTACACCATGCCCGCTCTGAGCCAGGATCAGTGGTGGCGGCCGCTTACGGAGATTCCGATTACGGAGCCGCGGTGGGTGCGCGCGGTGGAGATGCGGCCGGCTTCGACGGCGGGGCGGCGCATCACGCATCACGCAATCGCCTACCTGTTACAACAGGAGCCGCCGGAGATGAAGAATGCCGCGGCTTCCGACGATCCGCTGACCGCACTGGCGGGCGGAGGCATTCTGATGGAATGGGCAGTTGGCAAGCAATATGACATGTACCGGCCCGAGACCGGAAAGCTGCTGATGCCGGGCGCCAAAGTATGGTGGGACATCCACTATCATGCCGTCGGAGATACGATTCAGGATCACGTGGAGCTGGCGGTCTATCTTTATCCAAAGGGCGAAAAGCCGAAGTATCGGACGTACCTGACGATGTTCAACGCGGCAGCGTCGGGAACCGGAAGCCCCCTGGATATCCCGCCTAATACCGTAGCGGAGACGGAAAATTTCCATGTGCTAAAGCAGGCAGCGCGTTTTGAAAATTTCCAGCCGCACATGCATCTGCGCGGTAAGGCGATGCTGCTGGAGGCGATCCTGCCCGATGGCACGAAGGAAACCATCGATTACGTGAACAACTTCAATTTCAACTGGATGAACAATTACATCTACACCGACGACGCGGCACCCGAGTTCCCGAAGGGCACCATTATCCATGTCAAGGCCTGGCATGACAACACGGCGGCGAAGGCTTCGAATCCCGATCCGAACCAGTGGGTGGGCTGGGGCGATCGTACGGTCGATGAGATGGCGCACGCGTGGGTCAACGTGACCTACATCAGCGATGAGGACTACAACCAGTGGGCGGCCAAGCACCGGCCGAAGAAGCCGGCGCTTCCGTTCGGGTTGGGCGGCTCGAATTAGCATGCGCACGCTTACCCTGGGGTTGGGCCTGGTGATCGGCGCGTTCGCGCAGGGGAACACACAGACGGCCCTCGAGCCGCCGCACACGTCCGGGCAGGGAATTACGCCGGCGTATGAAGGCTGGTATCGCAATCCGGACGGCAGCGCCAATATTTTGATTGGCTACTACAATCGCAATCTGAAGGAAGCCATCGATATTCCGGTGGGGGCAGACAATCGCGTGGAGCCGGGCGGCCCGGATCGCGGCCAGCCGACGCACTTCGTACCCGGGCGGCAGTGGGGCGTCTTCACAATCACGGTGCCCAAGGATTTCGCGCCGGATCAAAAACTGACGTGGACGATCACGGCCAACGGCAAAACGGCTTCGGTCCCGGTAACGTTGAATCCGCTGTGGGTGATCGCGCCATTCCTGGATGCAACCGGTAACACGCCGCCGTTTCTCGGTTTTGAGGAGGCCGGTCCGTTTCTGCAAGGCCCGCCGCGGGGGGTTGCGAAATCTTTAACCGCGATGCCTAACGAGGCGCTGCCGCTCAGCGTGTGGGTGGCGGATGACGCCAAGGTGCCGCCCTCGTTCGCTGCGTTCGCGAAGATGATCCCGGCAGTGTCGCTGACCTGGACGAAATTCCGCGGGCCCGGCGAAGTGAAATTCGCCGCGGAAAAGCCGAAGGCGGAAAAGGCCGAATTCAAAGCGCCACCAGGTGCCGCATTCAGCGGCAGGGCGGCGACCACCGCCACGTTCACCGCCCCGGGCGACTACGTGCTGGAAATAACCGCCAACGACATTTCCGGCGTAGGCGGCGGCGGCTTCCAGTGCTGCTGGAGCACGGCGCAGGTCAAAGTGACGGTAAAGCCATAGTAAACCGCTTCTACTTGCGAGCCGCCTCTAGGCCGGCCAATAACGCGGTGTGCTGATACTTCCGCGCGAGGTCGAGGGCCGTGAGCCCATCTTTGGTCCGGGCGCTCGGGTTCGCGCCGGACCGTGAGAGCAGATCAATCATCGCGCCGTCGCCGAAGTCGATGGACGCGGCATACAGCAGCGGTGTCATTCCCTTTTTATCCACGTGATTGACATCGGCTCCCCGCTGGATCAACAGGCGGGCCGTCTCGACCCGATTGGCGATCGCCGCCCAGCCGAGCGGAGTAATGCCATCGTCGTCGGGTTGGTCGACGGGCGCGCCCGCGTCGAGCAGCGCGCGTACGCTGTCGGTGCGATGCCAGGTGGCGAGCAGCAATAACGGGGTGGCGGGGAACATCCCGAGCAGGTTGATGCGGTCGTCGAGGCGGTCGCCGGCTTTGTGGAGCCGGGCAATGGCATCCGCGTTTCCTGCGAACGCGGCGAGCACCACGGGATGTGCGTTGAACAGCGGTGCGCCCTGACCCTTCGGTAAGCGCGGAGTAGCGCCACGATCGAGCAGCAGATTGATGGCGGCGCCGGCGCCAGGATAGTTGGCCGCCACCAGCAGCGCGGAATAGCGATTGTTCGAGCGGGCGTCGGCTTTGGCGCCGTGATCGAGCAAAAGCTTCATCTTGGCAACTTCCGGCGCGGCCAGCATGAGCGCCGTAGTGCCGCCGGGTTTAGTCGCCGAGGCGGGGTCGAAGCCGCTCTTCAGGAGACGATCGACATCGCTAGCGCTGCCGAATACCAGGGTCTCCGCCCACGGAGCGAGATTGCGAGGTTCGGCTTCCGGCAGTGACGGGCGTTGGTAATCGACTTCCGGGAGCATCTGCGCCAGTGCGATGACGGCCCAGCTTTCGGCCATGGCGGAGATGAACTGATCGTGGCCGTACGGATGGCCGGTCTCGAAGTACGGAGGACTGACGGGCGCGGGTGGGCGCAGGCGGGAATGGACGTGCCACGTGCCGTCGGCGGCCTGCGTGCGCAGCAGGAAATCGATACCGCGGCGGAAAGCGGTATCGGACGTGGGTAGGCCGGCCTCATCATGCAAAGCCCACAAGGCCTCGGCCGTTGAGTAGGCGTCGCTCGGGAGGCCGCTGCGGGAATTCCAGCCGCCGTCGGGGTGCTGGGTGGCTTTCAACTCGGCCGCGAGCTTCGGCGCGATCGTTTGATCGCCGCTGACGCACAGGCCGAAAATTTGAAACACGCGTTCCTCGGTATTGCGGGGCGCGCGCGCCAGCAGCCAGGCGCGGGCGCGAGCGACGCGTGCCTGGGTATCGGCCTTCCGCGTTTCATGACCGAATTGCTGAATCGCGGCGACAGCAAGGGCGGTGGCGGTAAAAGGGCTGTAGGATTGCGGCGGCCGTTCGTCTCCGGTTTCCCAGTGTCCATCGGGTTCCTGGCGCTCGGCCAGGTGACGGGCGTAGACGGCGGTGACCAGGTTCGGCTTCAGGCCGGCAGCGCCGGCCGCGAGGAGGCCCCAGCCATCGTCGAGTGCCGGGTCGATAATGTGGGTGTACTGGACGGCGCGGTCGAGATTAGAGTAGAAGCCAAACGCGGAGGCGGCGTCAGCGTGCGCGGCCTTTTCATCCAACGGAATTCCATGCCGGCGCGCTTCGCGGAAGGCGAGCGCTGGCAGCACCTGCTGGTGGCAAGAATAGCAGCTTTGCTTGGCGAACCAAGTCTTTTGACTGTTCTGAACCACCGCGACCGCCTTGGCCGCGGCCTGCCGTATGCGCGCCTGGGGCGGATCGTCGGTAGCCCAAAGGGCCGCGAGAGAACAGAGAATTCCTAGATAGAGTTTCACCGGCTCCTCCAATCAGAGGTTGATCTTTTATCATATGCGAGCGGAGGAGCGGCGCCTGTTCTGCATTCTTCGACCGGTGTATACTGCCAAAGCATGCGGCATGCCGCGATTCGCACGCCCCTTACCGAGCTGTTCGAATTGGAATATCCCATCGTGCTGGCGCCGATGGGCGGCGCCTCGGGCGCGGAGCTCGCGGCCGCGGTTTCCAATGCGGGCGGACTTGGGCTGATCGGCGGAGCCTATGGCGATCTGAAATTTCTGAGCACGGAACTCGAGGCCATCCACTCCAAAACGAAGCGGAAATGGGGCGTAGGCCTAATTACATGGCACGCCGGGGAAGACCCGGTCCAGCTGGCTT
>DATGII010000130.1:0-60461 GCA_035295805.1 Bryobacteraceae bacterium
TTCTTTGGGATCGAGCGGCCCGCCGGCCTGGCTCCCAAGGCGAAAGAGGCGGCGCTGCGGGCGGTGGCGCTGGATGATCGGCTGGCGGAGGCTCACTGCGCGCTGGCTGGGATTCTGAAAATCTACGAGTGGAACTGGGCAGGCGCGGAACGCGCCTATGAGCAGGCGCTCCGATTGAATCCCAAGAATTGGCAGGCTCACCGCGGCTACGCCGCGCTGCTGGCGGCGAGCGGGCGGATGAATGCCGCCATGCACGAGATTCAACGCGCCCATGAGTTGGACCCGCTTTCGCTGTCCATCAGCATGGAGATCGCCTGGAACCTGTATATGGGCCGGCGCTACGAGGAAGCAATCCGGCAGGCTTCGCGCACGCTGGAGCTCGAGCCGCGCTTTTTTCCGGCGCACCATACGCTGGGGCTTGCCTTCGAAGCGACCGGGCGGTATGAGGAGGCGCGGGCGGCGTTTGAGCAGTCGGCCGCCGGCTCAGGGAATCCCACTGCGTCGTCGGCGCTGGCGCGCTCGTTGGCTCTCATGGGCGAAAAAGAGGAGGCGCGCCGGTTGCTGGCCGAACTGCTCGCCCTCGGGCGGCGTTCGTATGTGCTGCCGTATTTGCCTGCCGTGATCTATGCCGGCCTGGGCGAGCCCGACGAGGCGCTGGCGTGGCTGGAACGGGCGTTCGAGGACCGTGATCCTTACCTGGTCTGGATCCGGACGGACCCGCGGCTCGACTCGCTGCGCGATCGCCCGCAATTCGAGAATCTGCTCGCGCGAATTGAAGCAGGCGCGGCGATGGATGAGCGGGATCGCGGCTCGGCGGCTTCCGGGAAGTAGAACACCAGCCTGCGTCAAACCGACACAAGAGAGCGACGCCGAATTAAGGTAAGTTTGGTCAAAACGGAGCTCGCAGCCTGGAGGGTGGCTTGCATAGTCTTGCAAGTTTCTATGAGACGGGTTCTTGCGTTTTTCGCGGCTTTGGTGGTTACCGCAAGCCTGAGAGCTGCCGCGGCGCCCGCTCTTCCAATCACGTTTGAAGAACAAGACGGCGGTTTTCTGAGCCGAGGTCCCGGCTACCAACTCTGGCTGGCACGGCATGCGGTGACATTGGCATCGCGCGACGGCCGCGTTGTCCGCATCGCTCTGGCCGGCGCGCGCGACGAAGCGCCCGCGGGCGTGGAATTGTTACAGGCGCGCTCGAACTACCTGGTTGGTTCAGATCCGGCGCGCTGGCGGGTTGGTGTAGCGAATTACGAAAAGGTGGAGTATGCGCACGTGTATCCGGGAATCAACCTGGTCTGGCATGGAAATGGCAACCAGGTAGAGCATGATTTTGTGCTCGCGCCGGGGGCGGACGCGGACCGCATCCGTCTGGTGTTTCGAGGCGCGGCTGTCGGGTTGACCCCGGAAGGCGACCTCTCCGCGGGCTCGTTTCTCTTTCACAAACCGCGTGCGTGGCAAGACGGCCGGGAAGTGGACTGCCGGTACGAGAACAGGGGGGAGATCGTCCGGTTTCGGCTTGGGCCCTACAATCACGCACGGCCGCTCACGATCGACCCGGTATTGAGTCTGTCGACTCTCTTTGGAGGGAATGGCGGCGATTCGGCAACCGCGATTGCACTGGACCGCGCCGGCAACATCTATGTAGCCGGCAACACAAACTCGGCGGATTTACCGACCACAAGCGGCGTGATTCAGCCGAATTTTCCGGGGCTATGTCCCGGTATATTCGGCGGCTCGTTTCCATGCCCGGATATTTTCGTGGCGAAGCTCAGCAGCGACGGCAGTAAGCTGCTCTACTCCACCTACCTGGGAGACAAGTACGCACAAGTCTTCGCCCTAGCGGTAGACGCGACGGGCAGCGTCTATCTTGCCGGCCAAGCCGGCTCGGGAGTTCCGAAATTGATGCCGCTGCCGGGACAGACTCTTCCCCCAAACGCATCGTTCGTCGCGAAACTTAGCATCGACGGATCATCCGTGATCTACGCGACCGCGCTGCCGCCAACGGTATACGCGACCGCGCTGGCCGTGGATCGCACGGGATCGCTCTACTTGACAGGTTCCGCGTCCGGGGGCTGGCTTCCGGTGGTGAACGCGTTCCAGCCGGCGTCGGGGTACGCAATGCTCTTCAAAACGGGTGACGGAGGCAACCACTGGCAAGGCTTTGCGAGCGGCTTGCCGCAAGATCTGGCGGGATTCATCCGCGTAGATCCGACCAATCCGCAGGTTCTCTATGCGTCATTCACTTACAATGACTCGCTCTACAAGAGCACCGATGGCGGCTCGCATTGGAGCAACATCAGCGGGGGTTTGCCAGTGCGCACGCTGCCGACGGTGCTGGTGGTCGATCCGCACGCGCCGCAAACAATCTATCTGGGAACCGGGAACGACACGCTGCAGTCGATCGCGATCTACAAAAGCACAGATGGGGGCACGAACTGGACGCCGTCGGCCACTGGGATCAGCGGCAACAATTTCCTGAGTGACCTGGCGCTCGATCCGAATAGCAGCGGGACCCTTTACGCAGCGACAAGCACTGGTGTATTGAAGAGTGTTGACGGCGCCGCAAGCTGGAATCCGACGGGCCTCGCCGTCCGGGCGTTCAGAATCGTACTCGATCCTTCACAGCCGGGCGCCCTTTACGCGGGAACGGGAAATGGACTTATGAAGAGCACCGACGGGGGCGTGACATGGACGTTGACGAATCCCAACATTGTCGAGTTCGCCATTGATCCGACGAACTCCCAAACCCTATACGGTGCAGTCGTCGGTTACCAGGGAGTCTTCAAAAGCCAGGATGGCGGGGCGCATTGGAACCTGGCGCGATGGGTTTTCCCGTACACGTTTGTCGAGAGCCTGCTGGTAGATCCAACCCTACACACGCGCATCTGGGCGGGAACGAATAATGGACTGCTGGTGAGCGTAGATTCGGGAGTTACCTGGACCCCCACTCCGATACCTTTTCCGCACATGTCGAATCCGGGGCTGGCGGCGGATGGTCAAGGCAATCTGTTTGTGCTCGGAAGCGGGTGGCTTTTGCCGGATGCTTTTGCCATGAAATTGGATCCCTCGGGATCGCAGGTTGTTTATTCCACCTACCTGGGAGGATTCGGAGGCGACTACGGAACCGGCATCGCCGTCGATGCGGCTGGCCGCGCGTACATTTCGGGCCGGACAGATTCACCGGATTTTCCGGTGGCTGCGGCTGTCCAAACACGGATTGGAGGAGACTACGACGCGTTCGTGACGGTTCTGGACCCTTCGGGAACGCGCCTGGCGTGGTCGACGTACTTCGGAGGCATGGACGCCGATGCGGCGGCGGGTGTAGCGCTCGACAACGCGGGGAATGTGCACTTGGGCATCACTAGCGGTACATCCGTTCTCGTGGACCCTAACGGTATATCGGCGATCGCCGCCAAATTCAAAGGAGACGGTTCGGCCGTCCTATACTCAACAAAGCTGTCGGGAGCCGGCGACACAATGGCGAGCGGAGTGGCGACCGACGCCGCCGGGAACACCTATATCGCAGGGACCACGACCGCGGCGGACTTCCCGGTAATCAATGCGTTGCAGGGTTCGCTGGCGGGGGCCAGTGACGCATTCGTGGCAGCGGTGGACGGGAAGACGGGCGCAGTGCAATATGCAACGTACCTCGGCGGTAGCGGGACGGATACGGCAAAAGCGATGGCGAGCGACGGCGCCGGAAACGTGTACATCGCCGGGCAGGCAGGATCGAGCGATTTTCCGCAGGCATATCCGCTGCAGACCTTCGGGGCTTGCCCGCCGGGTTCGACGGGCTGCTCGGCCACGCACGCCTTTATCGCGAAACTGGCGGCTCCGGCCAATGGGCCGGTTACGCGAGTGGATGCGGTAACGGATGCCGCCCGTTACGGAGCGACGCTGGCGCCGGGCGAACTGGCGACCATCTGGGGAGGGGACCTGGCGTTGACGCCGGCCTCATCGGGGCGGCCGCCTCTGGCGTTGCAGTTATCGGATGTGAAAGTAACGGTGAACGGAGTGCCTGCGCCGCTCGTTTACGCCGCGGGATCGCAGATCAACATACAAATTCCATTCGAGACGCAACCGGGCGCCGCACAGGTGCAGGTCACCTCGACCGCCGGCACAGCGACGCATCCCGTGCAGATCGCGGCGGCGGCGCCCGCGATTTTCTCGCAGAACGCGAGCGGCACGGGACCGGGAGCAATCCAGCATGCCGGGACGTACGCCATCGTCAGCGACGCCTCCCCGGCGGCGGGCGGGGAAACAATCCTCATCTACGGCACGGGTCTGGGAGCGGTGAGCCCGGCCGCGCAAACCGGCGCCCCGGCTCCTCCATCGCAGACGACAACTCCCGTGAACGTCTTCATCGGCGGGACCGCCGCACAAGTGCTGTACGCCGGGCTGGCGCCGGGATATGCGGGACTGTACCAGATCAACGCGCAAATCCCGGCCGGCACGCCGCCCGGCGCGCAGCCGGTACAAATCACGATGTCCGGCGGGGCGGCCAGCAACACGGTAACAATTTCGATCCGCTAAGAGCGGGCTACATTGTTAGAGATGCCCGATCGCCAAGGCCAGGTATTGATCGTCACGTCGTCGAGCGGAATCGGCGCCGCGACCGCGCGGCGGGCGGCAGCGGCCGGCATGAATGTTGTGATTGCGACCGGCGACGAGCAGTCGGGGTGGGAACTGGCAGCGGAGATCGGCGCGGACTGCTGGGTAGGCGATCTGACGCGCCCCGGCTCGAGCGATTCGGTAGTCTCGCAATGCCTCTCGAAATATGCGCGGGTGGACGCGCTGTTCAATGCCGCCGGGCTGAGCGGGCGGCGGTACGGCGACGGCCCGGCGGACCAGTGCACGGATGAAGGCTGGGACGTGACGATGGCGCACAACCTGACGTCTACCTTTTATATGTGCCGAGCGGTGATTCGCCGCATGCTGCAACAGGAGCCGCGGGACACGGGAGGGCGGGGCGCCATTTTGAATACGGGGAGCGTTCTCGATCAGTCGCCCGAGCCGCGGCACTTTGCTACGCACGCCTATGCCGCGGCCAAAGGGGGGGTGGCGGCGTTGAGCCGTTCGATGGCCGCGTACTACGCTCCGCATAAAATACGTGTTAATGTGATTGCGCCGGGCTTGGCTCGCACTCCGGCCCTGGAGCGCTCCGAGACGGACCCGGAATTGAGCCAATTTCTGAAGAAGAAGCAGCCGCTCAGCGAGGGCATGCTGGACGCAGCCGAGGTTGCGCGCGCCGCCTTGTTTCTGCTCGGTGACGAATCACGCTCCATAACGGGGGAAGTGTTTCATGTGGACGCCGGGTGGGGGGTGACGGGGGTCTGAAGGAATCGACATCGATGGTGGTATTAGGGATCGATATCGGGGGAACTCAAATTAAAGCGGGGATGGTGGACGAGAAGGGCGCCATCCTGGCTTCGCGGACGATTTCCACGCCGGCGGACCTGGAAAGCTTTGTTCCCTCGTTACACAGCGCCATCGGCTGGCTGCTGGAAGCCACAACCGTGCCCGCCGGAGTCGGCATCGGCTGCAAGGGGATCATCAATCCAGACAGCACGCAGGTCGAAATGCTGTCGGGTGGGCTTCACTATCTGCAGGGCCAGCGGCTGAGCGAACTGGTCGGCCTGCCGCTGGACGTGCCGGTGTTCGCCGATAACGACGCGCGGGTGGCGCTGGCCGGCGAGATGGTGTGGGGCGCGGCTCGCGGGCACCAGGAGATCGTGATGCTGACGCTGGGGCTGGGCGTGGGAGGCGCGGTGTTAACCAACGGCCAGTTGCTGCGCGGTCATCACGGCATTGGCGGACACCTCGGGCATCTCACGGTAGATCCCGAAGGACCCGCCTGCGCCTGCGGAAATCGCGGCTGCCTGGAGACGGTGTTTTCGGCCCGCGCCATTGAAGGCGAGGCCTGGGCTGCGGTCCATCGCGGCTGCGCTTCCACGCTCACCCGCCTGTTTCGCGAACAGCCGCAACTGGCAACCTGCCGCACCATTTTTCAAGCGGCTCGCGAGGGCGACGAAGTGGCGGGCTCGATTGTTTCCAAGGCGATTCGCAAGCTCGGCGCGGCGGTAGCCGGACTGCTGCACATTTTCGATCCCGAGTTAGTGATTCTGGGCGGACAAGTGGCAGACGCCGGAGCCGACCTGCTGCTGCCTTTACAGGAGGAAGTGTGGGCCCGCTCGCGCCGCCTGCTGGGGCGTGAAGTGCCGTTGATCGAGCAGCAGGTGGCGGATAAATCGGGCATCGTGGGCGCGGCGGGGCTGGTGATGGCGCCACGCTCCTGATTCGCGGCAACTAACTTCCGGCATACTCACCAAAGTTACGATTGTGACAAGCCGCCACGATTCGTTAGTGTGAAATCCAGGTTGTAGTGGCCCATGCCGCGCTCTTGGTCCTTGTTCTTGCAGCCCCGGCCGATCTCCGTCAGTTTGATCGAACAACCTACCTCGCGGGCAGCCAATGACTGAAACCATTCTTTTCGTCGATGATGATATCCAACTGGTGAGCGCCCTGCAGCGCAGCTTCCATCGGACTTATCGGGTAGAACTGGCGCTCAACGCCAGCGATGCGCTGAAGGCCCTGGCCGAAACGCCGTACGCGGTCGTCGTGTCGGATTTGCAGATGCCTGGGATGAACGGCATTGACCTGCTCACGCGCGTGAAGGTGCAATCGCCGGATACCGTGCGGATTCTGCTGACCGGCCAGGCGGACCTGGAGGCGGCGATCGAATCGGTCAACGAAGGGAATGTATTCCGCTTCTTGCGCAAACCGTGCCCGCAGGAACTGCTGAAGAAAACGCTGGATGCCGCTCTTATCCAGTTCCGGCTGCACATCGCGGAACGGACGGTACTGCAGGAGACGCTGGTGGGCACGGTTGCGGTGCTTACCGAACTGCTCGCGACGGTGGCTCCTGCCGCGTTCGGCCGGGCGTCACGGCTGTGCTGGTGCGTGCAGAAGATCGGGCACGAATTGAAAGTGAAAGATCCCTGGCAGTTTGAAGCCGCGGCCATGCTATCGCAGATCGGATGCGTGCCGATGCCGTCCGAAGCGTTGCGGCGGCATTTCGGGGAAGAAATCCCGGCGCCGGCAGAGAACGGAGCGAATTCCTCGCACGCGCGCGTGGCGCGGCGGATTCTGGAACGGATCCCGCGGCTGGGCGTGGTGGCGCAGATCATCGGCCGGCAGCATGAGCCATACGAAACCGTTCTCCATCACTCGCCCGAACAATATCGGATTGCGCTCGGAGCCCAACTGCTGCGGGTAGCGATTGATTTCGATCGCGCAGTCAACCAAGGAAGGTCGTTCGCGGAAGCGCTGACAGAACTTCGGAACGACGCAGCCGACTATAATCCGGAAATCCTGAACGCCCTGGGCAAAGTGATCGGGGAAGCATCCAAGCTGGAGGCCGACTCGGGCGCGCCGGCGGGCGGCAGCCTCACACCGCCGGCAGAATCGCGGCCGGCCTGGGCCAATGAACAGGGGCTTGCCTAAGGCCCGGCTCCCCGAGGAAATAGTTGGAATCCAGGCAACATGTCGGACGAATACCGGCAGCGGGCGCACCGCTGGACGGCAAAACCATCGATCCATATCGCCTGGTCTTCGACATGAATCCGCAGCCGATGTGGATATGGGACTTGGAAAAGCAGGAGTTCCTCGCGGTCAACGAGGCGGCGGTAGCGAAATACGAATATTCGCGGAAAGAGTTTCTCTCCTTAAAGGCCGACGCGGTTTTCACAACGCGGGATGCGGCGCGATTTATCCGGCAGCACGAGGAGGATCAAGAGCCCGGCGCCTATGCCAATGAAGGCGTCTGGAAGCACAGCTCCAAGAGCGGCCGGATCTTCGAAGTGGAGATGTGGAGCCGGACCCTTCCGTTTCAAGGGCGTCAGGCAACCCTGACGGTAATCCAGGACATTACCGCCCGCCGGCAAACGGAAAGCAGTCTGTCGAGCCGCTATGCACTCACGCGGCTGCTGACCGAAGGAACGACCGATGTCTTGAGCAAGGCGCTGCGCTGCCTGTGCGCTTCTCTGGAATTCGACCTGGCGGAGTTGTGGCTCCTGGACAACACCGGCAACAGTCTGGTGCGCCACGAAACCTGGTATCAACCGGGAGTGGAAGCGGAGGTGAAGAGCTCGCCATCACCGCGGATTCCGGTGAGCCATCGCAGAGCGACCCTGACGAGAGTCTGGGCAAATGGAACCTCGAGCTGGATTCCGGATATCAGCATCGAACCGGGATACCGGAATCGCGCCGAACGCCTGAAGGCGGCGGGGATCACGAACGGACTGGCGTTTGCGGTCCGCAGCCAGAGATCGGTCACGGGCGTGGTGGTCCTGCTGCAGCGCGGGGATACCGCAGCCGATGCGCAGATCCTGCAATTGCTGGCGGACATCGGCTCGCAAATCGGAAATTATCTGGAGCGGACGCGGGTGCAGGAAGAGCTGCGGGGAGCCGAGGCGTCGTTTCATGCACTATTTGAAGAATCACCGATCCCGTGCCACGAACTCGATACCAAGGGAATCATCGTGCGCGTCAACCAGGCGCAGTGCGAAGTGCTCGGCAAAGACGCTTCCGAAATCGTAGGCAGACCGGTTTGGGAGTTCATGACCGCGAGCCAGCGGGACGAGTGCCGTCAATCGATTCAGCGAAAGATCGCCTCGCGCCAAACCGGACAACCGTTCGAGCGCAGGTTTCTAACGAGGAACGAAAGCGAATCGGTGTTCCGTGTGCATGACCGGCTGCTGTTCGACGCGCAAGGGGAAGTGACGGGAATGCGCGGCGTGATGGTCGATCTGACGGAGTCGCGGATCTCCCGGAGGCAGATCGAATTTCAGACCAAGCTGCTGGATCAGGCCAACGACGCCATTCTGACCATCGACCCGGATTTTCGTATCCAGTATTGGAATGGGGCGGCGGAGCGGCTGTTTGGGTGGACCGCTTCGGAAGCAATCGGCCAGGAGTACAAAACGGTGGCGGGGACGGTGGTCAGCGAAGCGGAGCGGCAGAGCATCCACGAACACATTCTGGTGCGCGGCTCGTGGAATGGGGAAATCATCTGCACGCGGCGCGACGGAGCCCGGTTCGTGGTGCATGTATCGTGGTCGGTTTTCCGGAACAGTAATGGGGTACCGGAGGGCGTGATCGGCATCCATCGCGACATTACCGCGCCCAAGCAAATGGAACAGGCGCTGCGGGAGACCGAAGACCGGCTCAAGCTGGCGCAGACGGCGCTTTCACTGGGCACCTGGGAAGTCGATCTGGCCACGGGAAACGTGCAGTGCTCGGAGGAAATGATGCGCCTCTACGGGCGCGCGGGAGAGCCGGGCGCGTTCACCTGGCAGCAGTGGCAGGCGCTGGTGCACCCCGAGGACCGCGATCCGCAGCGCCGGCCGGCGGATCGTGTATTCGCGGCGCGCGAAAATTTCGACCAGCAGTTCCGGGTGGTCTGGCCGGACGGGTCGGTCCACTGGCTGCACAGCAAGGCGCTGGTGGTCCGGGATGAGCAGCAACAGGCAAGCCGGGTGATCGGGGTGGATTTCGATATAACGGAGCACAAGCGCACCGAAGAGCGCCTGCATGTGCTTTCGAGCGCCGTGGAGCAGAGCCCGGTGAGCATTCTGATTACCGGGATGGATCGCAAGATCCAATACGTGAACGCGCGGCTGACGGAAGCAACCGGGTATACGCTGGAGGAACTCAAAGGGAAGGACCCGTCCATCCTGATGGCGGATGGAGCGAAGGCCGAACATTTCGCGAAGGTGAGTGAGTCGCTGCAAAAGGGCGAATGGCGCGGCATTATGCGCACGAAGCGCAAGAACGGGGAGCTGTTCTGGGAATCCGCGAGCATCCGGCTGATTCGCGACTCTTCCGGCAACCCGACGCATGAGCTGGCGGTGGCGGAGGATATCACGGAGCGGCTGGAAATGGAGGCCGCCCTGAAATTATCGGAAGAGCGTTTTCGCATCGCGGCCGAGAGTTCGGGCGATTCCATTTACGAGTGGGATTTGCGCAGCGATCAAGTTACGCTGCTGGGAGGGAGCGGGAAAGACACGGCGGCTTTCGGTTGGAACGCGCCGTGGCAGGGCGGCAGCTTCCGGAAGCTGATGAACCCGGCGGACCGGGAGCGCATCGAAGCAGCCATCCGCCGCCACCTGGAAACCGGAGAACCATACAAGCAGGAATACCGTCTCAACACGCCATCGGGCGAGGTTCGCTATTACGCGGACCAGGGCTCGGCACTCCGCGACAAAGCGGGGAAAGCATACAAGTGGATCGGAGTCTGCCGCGATATCACGGAGGAGAAGGAGCGCGAACGAGCGAACGCGGAGCTGGCCGCGGTGGTGGAGTGCGCCGATGCCGCCATTATCAGCAAGGACTTGGCCGGCGAGATCGTGACTTGGAACCGCGGAGCGGAGCGCATCTACGGATATACCGCCGGCGAAATGATCGGCAAGACGATGGCCCGGATGATTCCACCGGATCGAAAGGATGAAGACTTTCGGCTCATGGAACGGGTTCGGCAGGGAGAGAGCATCCAGCACCTGGAAACCACGCGCCTGACCAAATCGGGGGCGCTGATCTACGTGCTTCTAACCATCTCGCCGATCCGCGACCGCAGCGGCACGCTTCTCGGTTTGGCGCACGTCGCTTGGGATATCACCCAGCTCAAACACCTGGAACGGCAACTCGCACAGACGCAGAAGCTGGAGTCAATCGGACACCTGGCGTCGGGGATCGCGCACGAAATCAATACGCCGATCCAGTACATCGGGGACAACGGCAAATTTCTACAGGACGCATTCAACGATCTGCTGAAAGCGCTGGCTCCCCATATGGCTTCCGCGATGCAGGATGTGCCGGCCAGCGACAAGGCGCTCCCCACCCAGCGGGAACCGGATGACGGCGTCATCGAATTTCTGCGCATCGAAATTCCCAAGGCCATTGAGCAATTGCTCGAGGGCGTGGACCAGGTAGCGCGCATCGTGCGGGCGATGAAGGAATTTTCGCATCCGGGGCCGGTCGAAAAACTGCCCATCGATATCAACCGCGCGATTGAGAGCACGATTCTGGTCTCGAAGAACGAATGGAAGTACGTGGCCCAAGTGAATACGGATCTGGATTGCGCGATCCCGCCGGTGCCCTGCGTGGCCGGCGAGTTCAACCAGGTGATCCTGAACCTGATCGTCAACGCCGCGCATGCGATTGGGGACGTGGTCGGCAGCACCGGAGAAAAGGGCATCATCGAGATCACGACCCGGCGCGACGGATGCCATGCGGAGATCCGGGTGAAGGACACCGGGTGCGGAATTCCGGAAGCCATCCAATCGAAAGTATTCGACCCGTTCTTCACAACCAAACCGGTGGGGCGCGGAACGGGGCAAGGGCTGGCGATCGCTCATTCGGTGATCGTGCAGAAACATCGCGGGACGCTGGGACTGGAATCGAAGCCGGGACAGGGCACCACGTTTATAATCCGCATGCCGCTGGAAGGGATAACGGAGGGCGAGTGAAACGAATTCTGTTTGTAGACGACGAACCGAAGGTGCTGGATGGCTTGCGGCGCATGCTGTATCCCTATCGCAGCGAATGGAACATGGTGTTTGTCTCGAGCGCGGCGGAGGCACTGCAACAGCTGTCCCAATCGCAATTCGACGTGCTCGTGACGGACGTTCGCATGCCGCAAATGAGCGGCATCGAGCTGTTGTCGGAAGTCGTCGAGCGGCATCCGCAGGTGGTGCGGATGGTGCTGTCGGGCATGGCGGACAAAGAGGTCACGCTTCCTTCGGTCATGCTGGCGCACCAGTACCTAGACAAGCCGTGCGACGCGTCGACGCTGCGCGCGGCGGTGGAACGCGTATTCCAGCTGCGCGTCATTCTCGACAACCCTGCGTTGAAGCAGCTGATCTCGAAAGTGCATTCTCTGCCCAGCGTGCCGGCGGTCTACACGAAATTGATCCAGGTTCTGCAGTCGGACGATGTTCCGCCGAAGGAAATCGGGGCGATTGTGAGCCAGGACATGGCCATGACCGCGAAGATTCTGCAGCTGGTGAATTCGGCCTTTTTTGGACCGCGGCGGCCCATCACAAATCCCACCGAGGCGGTGATCTACCTTGGCGCCGATACCGTGAAAGCGCTGGCATTGACGGTTTCCGTGTTTTCGCAGTTCGACGCGCAGCGCGTGCCCGGATTTTCCATCGAGCACCTGCGCGACCATGGCATCGCGGTGGGCACGTTGGCGCGGCAGATTGCGGCCACGCTGCGGCTCTCGAAATCGGAGCTGGACGACGCGTTTCTGGGCGGGCTGCTCCATGAGCTCGGCAAGCTGGTGCTAGCCAGCAACTATCCGAAGGAATACGCGGAGTCCCTGCGCAAGATGCGGGACGAGCAGATCACCGACCGCGAAGCGGAGCTGCAGACCTTCGGCACGACCTACGCGGACGTGGGGGCATACCTGCTGTGGCTGTGGGGACTGCCGGACCCGGTCACCGAAATCGTGGCGCGGCATCCGCAGCCCACTCCGGATCCGGCGGCCGGGCCCGTGGTGGCGGTACACGTGGCGGATGCCCTGACCGACAAAGAATCAAATCAACATGTGAACCTGGAATGCCTGGCGGCGATGGGACTAATCGATCAACTCCCCTCGTGGAAGCAGTTGCAGGAAAAAGCGGAGGCGGAGGCCATGAAATGAGCAAGCGGATTTTATTCGTCGACGACGATCCGAGGGTATTGCAGGCGTTCGAACGGCAGTTTTACAAGCGCTTCGAGATTCGGACGGCCATCGGTCCCGAGCTCGGCTTGCAGGCCATCGCAACGGACGGGCCCTTCGCGGCTGTGGTATCCGATCTGCGGATGCCGGGAATGAATGGAATCGAATTCCTCACGCGAGTACGGCAAATCTCGCCCGACATCGTGCGGGTCATGCTGACCGGGGACGCCGATCTGAGCGCGGCCATGGCAGCGGTCAACGAAGGCAAGATTTTTCAATTTCTGACGAAGCCCTGTCCCTCCGATATGCTGACGCGCACGTTGGAATCGTCGCTGGAGCAGCATCGGCTGATCACCGCTGAACGGGAATTGCTGGAGAACACGCTGCGCGGCAGCATCGGAGTGCTCAGCGAAATCCTCGGGCTGGTAAATCCGCAGGCGTTCAGCAGGGCGCAGCGGATCCGGCGGTACGTGCAGCACATCGTCGAAAGCCTGAACCTGCCGGATCGCTGGCAATATGAGCTCGCCGCCATGGTCTCGCAAATCGGTTGTGTAACGGTGCCGCCCGATACACTGGAGAAGTTTTACAAACAGCAATCGCTTAGCGCGGCCGAACAGAAAATCCTCTCCGAGCAAAACCAGGTGGGTCACAATCTGCTCGCGAAAATTCCGCGGCTGGAGAGTGTCGCCCAAATGGTGGCGCAGCAGAATGCATCCTGGTCGGAGCCGAGCGACGCAGTCAAGACCGGGGCGCAATTGCTGAAAGTCGCTTCCGCGTGCGATGAGCAGGTGATGCGGGGCGTTCCGTTCGGGGTAGCGCTCTCCCAAATGGCCGGAAGCCGCGAGTATCACCAACTGTTCGTAACCGCTCTCCAGAGGCTGGAGATGGAAGAAGCGAAGAACGAGACGCGCTGGCTCAAGCTCGCGCAGCTGAAACCCGGGATGATCGTAGCCGCCGGGATCTATTCGCAAACGGGCTTGCTCCTTCTTGCCAAGGGGCAGCAGGTGACCGATTCCGCGATGGCCCGCCTGAACAGCTTCGCCTCGCTGTTCGGGCTGATTGAGCCGATCAGCGTGGTAGTTCCCTACTCGGGAGAGATTCTTACGCCGCCGCCGCAAAACCCGCAGGCCGTATTGGGGAGTATGGCGCCACGCTAGACTGGCGGGATGGAGCTTGAGGCGCGCGGTCTCAAGGGCTGGTCCGTCGAACCCAGCGCCTCGGATGAAGTTCATCCACTCACGCCCAGCGAGGGGTATATCGGGGCGGTGGTTTATGACGGGCCCGCGCGAACCCTGCAAAACAAACCGGTCCTCACAGCGAACGAGATCGGATTGCAGCTGGGTCCCGGTTAGCGCGCCGCCGCAGGCTTTGCAAATCGCGCCGCGGGAATAGCGGCGTTCGGCTGCACTTCGCTCAACTCGACGTTTTCGCGGCCATCGAGCCAAGCCTTGGTCCAGCGGAACGGCATTTTCACGCCGGCCACGCCGCGATAATCGGAATAATCAAATTGTGTCGGGACACGGCCGACCGGCGAGTTGGTATAGCGGATCATCCGCACGAGCAAGCCCGATTCGGCATCGAAATAGAATGTCGCAAACGAAGCACCGCTGGCGCTTGTGCCTTGTACGACTTGCGCCTTGCGATCATTGATGACCACGGGGCGGCCGACCCGCCACTGGGCGAAGGCCTGTTTGATTCGGGCCGGAAACGGAATCTCGGCTTCCAGACGCGCACCTTCGAGTTCGCCTCCGGTTAAGGTCAGCACCGGCACCGGCCGCAGGGGCGCCGCGATCCATCCGGACCGGCCGTCGAAGACGGTGGTGCTGTCGCCATTGAGCGTATGAATGACGGTAGTGCGCTGATCGGGCGCCTTGGCGTAGATTTCCATGGGCCGCTTCTCGCTCTCCGGCCCGTAGCCGGAGTTCGTGCCGTTGGCGGCAAAACTGGTGAGCTTGTTCAGTTGCTCGACGCCGCCCAGCGCCTGGATATATTTGTCGAAGATCTGATCGATGGATGGCGCATCGCGCGCGGGTGGAACGATGTCGTCTTCTTCTTCGTCAGGAGGAGCGCCGTACAAGGTGCCGAGGTTGGTCGTGACTTTGGGGCGATTGCTGCCGCGGTGGCAGGAATGACAGGTCACCATCTGCCGGCCGGCGAAGTACGTCTTGTTGATACCGTTCATGATGCCGATCATGCGCCGCGCGGTTTGCTTGCGGGGGCTGGTATCGAGCGCGTAGTTTTCCCACTTGCTGTCATTGGCAGCGTGGCAATCCTCACAGGACATGCCCAGCGCGGCCGAAAACACGCCCATCATGTCCATGAATTCGTCGACCGGTACGCCCTTGAGCACCTGGACATTCTTGAAGACGTCCTCAGCCATTTGCGGCCGGGCCTGCGGCGCCACCGCAATCAGCGCCATCGCAATCCACGCGAGCCTCACCGTTTCTTTTCTCCGCACAAGAGATTTTCATTTCGGAAAATCACGTTCCAAGGCCGGATCTCCCAGGACAGGAAGACGCCATGCTTCGCGAACGGATCCTCGCGGACCATCGCATCGGCCTGTTCGGCAGTCTCGGCTTCGTAGACCAGGATGGCACCGTCGTCATCGGCGAACGGGCCGGAAATGACGAGCTTGTTCCGGTCGCGCAAACCGGTCAGGTACTGCCGGTGCGCAGGCCGGGCCTGGGCGATCACAGAGGCGTCCGGCGTGTACTTGGCAATCGCGGCAAAGAACATTGGGAGGCTCCGGTTACTTTTTTGCGGGAACAGGCGCCGGTTTGGCGAAGCGCGAGCCATCGATGGCGGCGTTCGCCTGCACCTGCGTCAACTCGATAATCGCGCGCCCATCCAGCCAGGTCACCGTCCAGTGGAACGGCATCTTGATCCCGGAAACGTCGCGGTAATCGGAGTAGTCAATCTGCGTCGGGCTCAGACCGATCGGCGAATCCGCGTAGCGCACGAGCCGCGCGAGCAGGCCGGTCTTGCTATCGAAATACAGGTTCACGGGATAGCGTCCATCGATGGTTCCCTGCACCACCTGCATATCTTTATCGTCGATGGTCGCGGGGTAGGCAACGCGCCACTGCTTCAGGGTTTGCTTGATCTGCGCCGGAAAGGCAAGTTCGGCATCAAGCCGGGCGCCATCCAGCTCACCGCCGGTCAGCTCGAGCACCGCGACGGGGCTATCGGTGGCCGGCGCCGCGGTCCACCCCGCGCGGCCGTCGAACACCGTCGTGCTGTCGCCGTTGGCGGTGTGGATCACGGTCGTGCGAAGGTTGGGCGCTTTCGCAAAGAGGTCCAACGCATTCTTGTCAATGTCCGAAAAACCCTTGTACGTCCCCTTGGCCGTGAAGCTCTTCACAGCTCCCAGCCGTTGCGGGCCGCCGATTGCGGCCAGATAGCGGTCGAGCACCTGCTCGGCGGTCGGCTTGTTCGGGCCTTCCCTGACGAGCTGATCCGGCTCTTCCGGATGCGGCGGGCCGTACAGTTCCGCCAGGTTGGGCGTGACTCGCGGCCGCTCGCCGCCGCGATGGCACGAGTAGCAGGTCAACACGCGCTGGCCCGCGAAGTACTGCTTGTTGATCGCGGAGACCATGCCGATCATCCGGCGCGCGGTTCGTTTTCGCGGCGTGTCGTCGGCATAGCGATCCCAACTGCCGCCGCTCTCCGCGATATGGCAATCGGTGCAAGTTTCACCCAGCGAGGCGGAAATGAAACCCATGGTCGCCATGAATTCGTTGACGGGAATCCCCTTGAGGGCCTGAACGTTCTTGAAAGTCTGATCAGAAAGGGGCGGCTTGGCATCGGAAGCCGCCTGGCTGCGCGCTGCGACCGCGCTCAGCAGGCACACCATTCCACTGAGAACAACACACCTTAGCATTCTCGGCCAGTATATACCCAACCCGGCAATCGCCGCCCAAAGCCCCGGGGAGCAAACGCTATTCTTTTTCCTCTTCCCAGCCCGCGACCGGGTGGCCGACGATCTGCGCGAGGCTGACCGGCTTGCGGCGCCATGCCTGGCCGTAAGATTTATCGATTTCCTCGCGGTAGTTCATGACCGGTCCGGGATATCCGATGAGCTGCCAGCCGATCATGTTCGCATTACCGCCGTGCAGAGGGTCGCTGAACATGCCCTCGATGGTGTGCTGCCGCAAGAGCCGGAAGAATGTCGTACGTTCGATGGACTTCAGCTTCTGATCGCGCTCGACCGGCGGCAACTCGGCGAACGCGCCGAGCTTCTGGATGCCGGCGCGATAAATCTCGCGCGGCGTCTCCCTGCCCTGATAGCCGTGCTCGGGCACCGACTCGACCCAGGGCGCTTTGGTGTAGCGATATTTGTCGCGCCCGTACGGACCCGCAAGCTGCCCGTCGATGTAGATGACCACTCCGGCTTCAGTGGCGCCGGGCCCGGTTTCATCGGCGGGGAAGATGCGCTCGCAGGCGGCCTGCACCACGCGCGCTTCGGAAGCGGTGAAGAAGCGCAGGGGCACCTTGATCTCGCCCGTCTGCGCATGCATGCGCACCGGCGCGCCGGCCAAGGTAAAGAACAGCGCGCCGCCGAGGCCGGCGGCGGGCATCGTGAGAAATTCGCGGCGTTTCATGCGAGACCTCCGGGGCGCTTCATGTACCGGTCAATCAATCCATCGGCGGCGCGCAGCGTGATTGCCAGAATGGTCAGCGTCGGATTACCCGAGCCGTTCTGCGGAAACGCGGAGCCGCCCACCACCCACAGATTCGGCATCTTCCAGTGCTGCAGCCAGGGGTTGACCACACTGGTGTCCGGCGAGGCGCCCATGACGGCGCCTCCATTCACGTGGGTGCTCTGATACTGAGTCACCGTGTAGCGCTCCAGCAGCCGGGAATTGGGTGGCGCGGGCCGCCCGTTCATCGCCTTGGCGACCTGCGCCTGAATCCGGGTCACCATGGCGCCTTGAGCGCGCTCGTGCGCCGTCCAATCGAGCGTAAGGCGCATGAGCGGATCGCCGTATTTATCGGTGTAGGTGGGGTCGAGGTCCAGATAGTTCTGGCGATAGGCCATGTGCTCGGCTTCGCTGCTGATCGAGGCCGAGTGATCATGCCACTTCAACGCGGCCTTCTTCCAGGCCGAGCCCCACTCCTGCTCGACTTCGCCGGGCGGGATCGCGCCGAATCCCGCGATCGGCGCCTCGCCGGTGCTCATCAACCGGATGTTGCCGCCGCGAAACACGCCCGGGAAATTGTCGACGCCTTCTTTCCCGTCGAAATCGCTGATGCCGATTCCAAGCCCTCCCGCGCCCATGAATGCGTTGAGCGGCTTGTCCAAAAACACGCGGGTGGCTTGCGATACCTGGTGCGTAAGATTCTTGCCGAGCGTTCCCTTACCCGTAGCCGGATCGTACGGATCGCCCGCCTTCGATAGCAGCAGCAGGCGGGCGTTGTTGAGCGTCCACGAAGCGACGATCACGATGTCGGCCGGCTGGAGGATCTCGTTGCCCGACGCATCGATGTAGCTCAGCCCCTCGGCCTTGCCGCCGCTATGGATGACGCGCCGCACGGAGCAGCCGGTTCTCAGCGAAAAATTCTTGCGCCTGGCAAGCACCGGCATGAGAATGTTGGTGGGCTGCGCCTTGGCGCCGATCATGCAGCCATAGCGGCTGCAGTATCCACAGTAGGCGCAGGCGGAACGCGTGACGCCATCCGGGTTGGTATAAGTACGGCTCAGCGTCGCGGTCGGAACCGGATAGGGGTGGTAGCCCAACTCTCGAACAGCTTTCTCAAAGAGAGTGGTCGCGTAGCTCAATTTATGGGGCGGATTCGGATACTCGCGGGAGCGCGGCCCTTCGAAGACGTTGCCGCCGTCGACTCTCTTGCCTTGCAGATTGCCGGCCTTGCCGCCGACGCCGAGCAACTGCTCGGCGCGCCAATAATACGGTTCGATCTCCTCGTAAGTAAAACCCCAATCCTGCACCGCCAAGCCTTCCGGCAGACGCTCTCCGTATTTTTCGCGCAGGAACGTGGAGAGGTGAAAATGTTCCGGATAGAAGCGGTAGGAAATGGCGCCCCAGTGCTCGCCCGCGCCGCCGACGCCGGTGCCGGGGTTGAATGAGCCGTATTGCCGGATGGGCACCGCGTTCGCTTTGGGCGAATGCCGGTGGGTGGCCGTTTCTTCCGAAAGATTTTGCATCATGCGGTAACGCAGGGCGTAATCGAGCTCGTCCATGCCCGCCGCGTAGTCGGAGAGCTTACGAGGCTGGCCGCGCTCCAGCACCACCACCGAAAGCGAAGTCCGCGCCGTAATCTCCTTGGCGAGCGTGAGGCCGACAAATCCGCCGCCGGCGATGACGACATCCACAGGCTTCAATCGTTGCATGCGCCTCCTCGTCTCAACGATATTGAAGTATACATCTCACCCTGACAGGAGCAGAAGCATGCGCCGCCTGATCACGTCCGGATCGACTTTCGAGCGCGATATGGGATACTCGCGCGCCGTCGTGGAGGGCGACTGGATATTTGTTTCCGGAACCACCGGTTTCGACTACACGAACATGACGATCTCCGACAACATCGTCGAGCAGGCCGAGCAATGCTTCCGGAATATCGCGAACGCCCTGGCGGAAGCCGGCGCAACGTTTTCCGACGCGGTGCGCGTTCGCTATATCCTGCCGAACGCCGCCGATTTCGAGCCTTGCTGGCCGGTGCTGCGCAAGTATCTCGGGGAAGTCCGGCCGGCGGCAACCATGATCGAAGCCGGCCTTTCGGACGCGCGCATGAAGATTGAGATCGAGGTGACGGCCCGGAAAGCCGGCGTTGCGCGATGATGGGCGTCTACCGCCCGGGCTGCATGTGCTGCGCTTTGTACGCCGCGGCGGCTTCGGGCGACGAAAGATAATCCAACAACGCTTGCGCGGCCTTCGGATCTTTCGCGTGGGCCGAGACAAAACCAACGAGGCTGGTCGGGGGCGCGATATCTTTCGGCAGCGGGCCAACCGGCTCAATGCCCGGCGTTTCCATCTCGCTGAGGAAGGTGAGGCCAATCTCCGCTTCGCCTTGGGCCACCATCTCCATGGCGCGGGCGCCGCCTTGAGCACGTTTGAGCTTCGGCTCGATTTGCTCGGCAATTCCCAGTTTCTTCATGGCCGCATCGAACGTGACGCCCGCCGCGGCGCCGCCGGCCGCATTCGGATAAGAAATCGATTTGGCGGCGAGCAGCGTCTTTTTGACCGCGGCATCGGTGGAGATATCCGGCTTGGGGGCGCCTTGTTTGACGGCCATCCCCAGGGCGATGCTGGCCAGCGGCTTCGCGGAACTCGTCACCACGTTGCCGGAAGCCAGCACCTCCGGGTACGGGGGCTGCGCGATGGGCACATCGAACGGTTCGCCCTTGGCGATCTGTGCTTTCGTGCCCAGGCCGGAACCGAACGTCGCTTTCACCTTATATCCGGTTTTGCGCTCGAATCCCGGGATCAGCTGCTCGATGGCGGCCCGGATTCCTCCGGGCGCGATCAAAGTAACTTCTTGCTGAGCCCAAACGTGATTCGGAAAACCGGAGGCAACTATGGCGGCGAGAGTCAGCAGACGTTTCATGGCTTTCTATCATACACGGTCCGCGGTGTATACTGAGCGCGAATGAGCTATCGATTCGTCCTCGCGATGCTCTGCGCCGTTTCGATTGCATCCGCGCAGGGTGCGGCTGCCAAAGCCGAGGATCTGTTCCGGCTGATTCGCTCGGGCGACCTGGAAGGCTTGCGGCGTGCGGCGGCGGATCCGAACCTGGTGAGCAGTCTCGGCGAGACACCGCTGCACTACGCCGCGACTTTCGGCAGCGCCGAAACGGTTCGTCTGCTGCTGGAGCGCGGCTCGGATCCGAACGCGCGCAACCGGGCCGGAGCCACGCCGTTAATTTATGGCGCTTACAGCTTCGAAAAAGCGCGCCTGCTGGTTGAGAGGGGCGCCGACGTCAACGCGCGATCCCAGAATGGCACAACGCCTCTGATGATCGCCGCGTCGGTGCACGGCAATTTGCCGACCATCCGCTATCTGCTGGAGAAAGGCGCCGACGTAAAACCGATCCGCGCCAACGGCTCCGATGCGCTGCAGATCGCGGCCTTGAAAAGCGAACCGGAGGCTGTGAAGCTGCTGCTCGACAAAGGCGCGGACGCGCATGGCGCGGATAAATCGGGCGTCACCGCATTGATGAACGCATTCCTCAATGTGGGCGATCCCGAGATGGTGCGGTTGCTGCTGGCAGCGGGCTCCGACGTCAACGCGTTCAATACGGACGGCGGCCACCGGCCCGTCGGGCCCATCACCACCTTCCGGCTGACTCCATTGATGTACGCGGCGCCCGCGGCGGACCCCGCGGTAATCGCAACTTTGCTGAAAGCAGGCGCCCGGGTCAACATGCAGGATTACCGCAAGATGACGGCGCTGATGCTCGCGGTCGCGACCGACCGGCCCAATCTGCAGACCGTACGCGAGTTGCTTGCGGCCGGCGCCGACCTGAATGCCAAAGACCAGTTTGGGGATTCGGCGCTGGACTGGGCGCGGAAATTCGGCGATCCCGCGGTGATCACCGCTTTGGAGACGGCCGGCGCCACGGGCAAGAATCCCGCACCGGCGCCCGTGCGCCCCGCGAATTTCAAGCCTGGCGGCCCCGCCGACGCCATCCGGCGAGCGTCGGGGTTGCTGGCCCAATCGGGCGACGTGTTTTTCACGGCGGGCGGCGGTTGCGTGGGATGCCACCACCAGGCGCTGAACGCACGCGCTTATGGAGCCCTGCGCGCGGCGGGGCTGAAGCCGGACGAGCGGATGCGCCGGACGTTCCTCGACAGCATGGTTGCCGAGCGTCCGGGGTTATTGTCGGATTCGCCCTTCCTGCTGGCCATCGGCGGCGATACCGATACGCTGTTCTACGAGATCGTCGCGTTGGGCGATCTGGGGGAACCGGCCAGTCCCTCGACCGATGCCATCGTGCATTATCTGGCCTCGCGCCAGAATGCGGCCGGCGCCTGGGCGCGATCGGCGGGGCCGCGCACACCGATGGAATCGAGCACGATTTCGCGGACGGCGTGGTCGATGCGCGCGTTGAAGACCTATGAATGGCCGGCGCGCAAAGCCGAGTTTGAGGAACGGATCGCGCGCGGCAGAGACTGGCTACTCGCGGCCCAGCCCGCCACCAGCTACGAAGAAGCCGATCGCATTATGGCTCTGCACCTGTCGGGCGCGCCGGACAGGGCGGTGGGAACAGCGGCGCAAACGCTGGTGCGGGAGCAGAGGGAAGACGGCGGCTGGTCGCAGAATCCGCATCTCGGTTCGGATCCTTACGCCACCGGCGTCGTCCTTTCCACTCTCGCCGAGGCCGGTTTGCTGAAGCCGTCGGAACCTGCCTATCAGCACGGCGTCGCCTACCTGCTGCGCACGCAATTTCCGGATGGCTCGTGGTACGTCCGCAGCCGGTCGCCGAAACTGCAGCCGTATTTTCAAAGCGCATTTCCATACGAGCACGATCAGTGGATCTCAGCCGCGGCGACCGCGCGGGCGGTGATGGCGCTGGGGCCGGCAGCGGGGCTGGAGACGCGCGCGGCACGCTGAGCCGTCTTGACGCAGACCAATCGCGGGCCATACACTGAAAGCCGTACCCCGTTGATGCCAAAGGGCATTAGCTCACATTCGAGCGAAAGGGAAAGGATCGGGCGATGGCGAAATCGAAGAAAACTTCCGTGGACCGGCGTGGATTCCTGAAAGGAGCCGCCGCCGGCGCGGCCGCGCTGGTAACGAAACCCTCGACCGCGAACGCGCAGCAGCAGGCGCAGGCCCGTCCCGCGGCGCCGCTCCCGTCGCCGCGGCAGGTCGCGCTCGAGACCGGCACTCCCCCGCCCCGGGTCGACGTCTACACCACCGACCGTCCGGGCGCCGATTTCATGGTCGACGTGCTGAAGACGCTGAACTTCGATTACATCTTTGCCAATCCCGGTTCCAGCTTTCGCGGCCTGCAGGAGTCGTTCATCAATTACGGCAAGAATACGCAGCCGGAATGGATCACCTGCTGCCATGAAGAGTCGTCGATCGCGATGGCGCACGGCTACTACAAGATTGAAGGCAAGCCCATCCTGTGCATGGCGCACGGAACGGTCGGCCTGCAACACGCCTCGATGGCGATCTACAACGCCTACGCCGACCGCGTCCCCGTCTACCTGATTCTTGGCAACGAGCAGGAGATCGCGTTCCGCCGCAGCGACGTCGAGTGGGCGCACAGTGTGCAGGACGCGGCCTCGATGGTCCGCGATTACACCAAGTGGGACGATTCCCCGGTTTCGCTCGGCCACTTCGCGGAGTCGGCCGTGCGCGCCTACAAAATCATGATGACGCCGCCCATGGAGCCGATCGTGATTTGCGCGAACGGTCAACTGCAGGAAGAGCCGATGTCGGAGGAAGACCGGCGCACTGTGAAAATTCCGAAACTGGTGGTACCCACGCCGCCGGCAGGCGATCCGAACGCCGTGGCCGAAATGGCGAAATACCTGGTGAACGCCGAGAACCCGGTAATCGTCGCGGGCCGCGTCGCCCGCACTCCCAACGGGATCCAGTTGCTGGTGGAACTGGCCGAGACGATCCAGGCCGGCGTGCAGGACCGGAAATTCCGCATGAATTTCCCTTCGCGCCACCCGCTCTTCAATACCGGAAGCGTTGCCAGTGCCGACGTCGTTCTGGGCCTGGAAGTTCCGGACTTCTGGAATGCCACTCATGAGCAAACCCCCATCAATCGCATGGGGATGCAGTCGCGGCCCATCACCCGGCCTGGCGCCAAACTCATGACCATCACGGCCGGCGATCTGTTCAGCCGCAGCAATTATCAGGATTTCGGGCGCTATGCCGATGTCGACCTGGCGATTGCGGCCGACGCCGAAGCTACGCTGCCCAGCCTGATCGAAGCCTGCAAACGATTGGTCACTCCGGACCGGAAGCGCGCGATGGAAGATCGGGGGAAGAAACTGGCCGCAGAGCACAAGCGCAACCGCGACCGCGATTTCGACCTGGCCACCACGGGTTGGGATGCCAGCCCGATCAGCACGGCCCGCCTCTCGGCCGAAATCTGGGAGCAAATCCGCAAGGAGGACTGGTCTTTCGTTTCCGACACAACGTTCATCAGTTGGTGGCCGCTGCGCCTGTGGGATTTCGACAAGCCCTACCACTATATCGGCGGCCACGGCGCTTACGGCATCGGCTATGGCGCGCCGGCGGCGATCGGAGCGGCCCTGGCCAACAAGAAGCACGGCCGCCTCACCGTTAACATCCAGTGCGACGGCGATCTCAATTACGCGCCGGGCGTGCTCTGGACCGCGGCGCACCACCGCATTCCGATCCTCAACGTGATGCACAACAATCGCGGCTATCACCAGGAACATATGTTCCTTCAGGACATGGCTTCACGCGCGGGCCGCGGGCCGGAGAATGCGGGAGTCGGCGTGACCTTGAACGATCCGAATATCAATTACGCCACGCTGGCCAAGGCCTACGGGATGTATAGCTCGGGACCGATCGAAAATCCGAACGATCTCGGGCCGGCGATCAAAGCGGCGCTCGAGGTTGTGAAGAAGGGCGAGCCGGCGATGATCGATGTAGTCACGCAGCCACGCTAGGAACAAAAACGATGCGAACCATTTGTATTTTGCTGGCGGCGCTGGGAACAGCGGCTGTATTTGGGCAAACGGGCGGAAACGCCGAAAACGGGAAGCGCCTGTTCCTGCGCGACGGTTGTTGGGAATGCCACGGTTATGCCGGCCAGGGCGGCCGCGATGGCGCACGGATCGCGTCGACAGCCCTGAACGCGCAGGCGCTCATTCGCTACGTCCGGCGTCCTTCGGGCGCCATGCCGGCGTACATCGACAAGATCATCAGCGACCAGGAGCTGACCGATATTTGGAGTTACCTGAAGACGCTGCCCGGGCCCAAGGCCGTGAAAGATATTCCGCTCCTGAATGACATCAAGAACCACTAGCCGGTTGCGACTCGACTAGGGCAGCTTGGGCGGGCGCGGGCCGTGGCGGGTGAGGTTCCCCAATGGGACGTAGGTCAGCGGGATTCCGGCGCGGACGCAGCGGAGCATCAGGCCGCCGCGGCTCATGTCCCCGCGGCCGATGAATTCTTCAGGGAACAACAGGCGGTGGCCGAAGATGCCGAACATCGGTTCCACATACTTGAGCGTCGCAACACTCCCCAGCAGGACGAAATCGCAATCGGGGCCGGCAATCTCGTCGAGGGTGCGGCAAGCGCGCTCCAGCGGGTCGCGGTAGCGCGAGTCGGCGGCGTCGATCGGAATGGAACCGATCTGCTGTAGCTGCGAGGGCGTGACGATGGTCTCCGGGGGCGCCAGGCCGTAGCCGGAAGCGATCACGAATGAGCCGGGGACGTCCGGCGGCGGCGCGGCGAACGCGCGCGCATAGGCCAGCTTGCCGCGGAAATAGAGGCCGCTCATGAACGCGAAAGCTTCGCCCAGGGGAAGACCTTCCCGGCGTAAGCGGACGGCCAGATCGAAACTGGCGCCGGGCCGCAACAGCATCTGCGCGCGGACTCCGCCGGCTCGAGCGGGCGACAGGAGAAAAATGCGGCGCCGCTCAGACATGCGCGGTTCCCCCGGGGCCGGACCATGGGCTCACGATGAACGATCCGGCCGGATCGCGCCGGACCCCGTACAGTTCATCGAAGCCTTCGCCCGGGTCCGGCCGCTGCAGCCGCTTGAGAGTCCCGATTACGGCGGGGACCGGGATTTTCGCCGTTCCGGAGCGCTGCGCGTTTTGGCGTAACGCATCTCGCAGCGGGATATCGAAGAAGTAGCCGATGACTTGGAATCCGGCCTCGTGCGCGGGCCGGATGTAGACGGCGCGGTCGGCCGCCAGCACGTTCGTATTGTCGACGACGAAACGCTGCGAGTTCCCGAGACAACTCCGCAGGAATTCACGTTCGCGCTGCCGGGTCTTCAACAGGTCAAGGCTGATCCGGGCGTGCGTGGCGGCGAAGCGCTGCTCATAGAACGTGGTTTTGCCCGTGCCCTGAATGCCGATCAGGATGACCGCTTCCATACGATCAAGCGGCGGATTCCCGGAATTCCTCGCGCGCGGCGCGGATCAGCTCTTTGGGCGTGGCGTGGAGCGTGGCGTGGAGCGAGCCGGAGAGGCGAACCGGCCCGCCGATCCGGCGCAGGCCGGCGCCTTCCAGCAGCCGCGGGCGTTCGTTTAATGGCAGATGCAGCAGGCCCTTCCCTCGCAGCGCGAGCAGGTCAAAAACATAATCATAGACCGGTTGCGCCGCACTCCGATAGTTCTGCAGAAGCTGTTATTGCTTCGCGAGAGCAGGATGAGTTCATCCCCTTTCTTCAGGGCGAGCGCGGCGGAAGCTTCTGTTTGAGCGAGATGACGGGAGCGAAGAGATCGCCGAGTTTCGATAGGCGCTGAAGCGCGGCTTCGGGATCGAAATCGAGGCGGGCGGGATCGCGGGCATCGAGCGCGGCGCGCAGCTCATCCCAGCGGACGGGCATGGATACATACGGCTGCGGCCTTTTGGCGCGCAGCGAGTATACGCCGACAGTCGTTTTGAAATCGGAATTCTGGCTCCAGTCGATGAAGACTTTGTTGCGCCGGCGAGCCTTGGCCATTTCCGAAACCACCAGGCCCGAATGCTCCCGCTCCAGCTCTTGCGCGAGTGATTTTGCGAACGGCTGCGTGTCGTCGTATGTCACCGCAGTGTTGAGCGGAACGTACATCTGCATGCCCTTTGAGCCGGAAACCTTCGCAAACGATTGAAGCCCGGCCGCGTCCAGCTTCTGTTTCAATTGGAAGGCCACTTCGATGCACGTGAGCACGCTCGCGCCCTCGCCGGGGT
Source organism: Bryobacteraceae bacterium (assembly GCA_035295805.1). GTDB lineage: Bacteria > Acidobacteriota > Terriglobia > Bryobacterales > Bryobacteraceae > PSRJ01. The sequence continues at coordinate 26,576 of DATGII010000130.1, forward strand.
CAAGGTCGAAAACCATTGCTGTCGGCCGCTGAATTTGAGGGATGCGGTGCAGAAACGGATGGAGCTCGAGGCTGGCGGCATTAGCGCACCAAACCAACGTGGGGAGATCGTCGATGATCACGTAGTTAATAGGCGAGCCGCCGGCGCGGCGCGGCACAGGAAAGCGGCGGATCCATGGCGGTGTGAATGCGGGCGCGTCCTTCTCGTAGAAATGCTTGGCCGTGATACCGTCCGGATACCGCTTCAGGGTGATGGGGCGTCCGGCCAAGTGCGGCAGGGCGTAATCGGAGATGCGAACGTAATAGTCGATCACAAGACCTTTGGTGAAGCCCGAAGGGTAGAGGGTCTTATCGACGTTGGAGAGCTCGAGAGTGCGGCCCTCGATTTGGAGGGCCTGTTTCCTACTGGAAGCAGCCATACGCCCAATAAGCTAACGCACGCTCGCTGCCACACGCCGGCCGAGCGCCGCCCGGCGTGTGGTGTGAATTCTCAAGATGGCGAAGGTCGTGCCCGCAGGAATGCCATGAAAACCGGCAAATTCGAAGCCGTCCTGAGCACCGAACTCGCGGACCTGCACGAGGCGGAAACTCAGATTGTGAAGGCGTTGCCCAAAATGATTGCGGCCGCGAGTTCGGAGGAACTGGCGCAGGCATTCCAGGACCATCTCGATCAGACAAAGGAGCAAGTGCGCCGGTTAGAGAGTATTTTCGAGAGCATGGGCGAGCAGCCGGGTAGCGGGCGATCGGAGGGCATAGGCGGCCTGGTGCAGGAGACTGAACGGATAATTACGGAACTGGAAAAAACGGCGGCGCTGGATGCGGCCCTGATCGGCGCCGCGCAAAAAGTGGAGCACTACGAAATCGCCGGCTACCGGACAGCGCGGGCGATTGCGGAGGTTCTCGGACAGCAGGAGACCGCCGAACTGTTACAAGAAACACTCGATGAAGAGATCGCCGCCGATGAGGCGCTGGAGACTCTCGCGGAGAAGGTGTTGACGGGATCGTCTTCCGGCGGAGATGCGTCAATCACCTCATCTGGGGCTCGCGGATGATCGGCCGCGCGTGTGATACGATACCGCCCGAGGTTTCAAATGACCCCGGACAAAGTGCATCTAGTTGGCAGCATCGCGTTGGACAGCGTGGACGATGTGTTTCGCACCACCGGTGGCGTTCTCGGCCGGCGCCTGCGGCGGGTTCCGGACGGCGAGCCGGGCGGGCGGCGGTTGTGGATCAGCTGGCAATATCCCTTTTTGCGCGCGCAGCCGTTTTTGCGGCCCGATCCGAGCGTGACGAATCCACGGGGCATGCAGCCGCTGATCCTGATTGATAACGTGGATCCCGCGGAAATTCGCTTCGGCGAACTTGGGTACGCACGCGAGGCCCGCATCTCGTATCAGGATTTTCGGGCCGCGCGCGAACAGGGGCATCTGCCGCCGGGCGTCCGCTTTCAGGTTTCGCTGCCGACGCCGCTGGCGGTGATCAACCCCTTCGTTTCCTTGAAAGATTCGCCCCGCGTCGAGGGGCCTTACGAAAATGCGATGCTGCGCGAAGTGGCGGCGATTTGCGCCGCGATTCCGCACGGTGATTTGTGTATCCAATGGGATGTTTGCATCGAGATGATCCTCTGGGACGGGCGGTGGGAAGGAATGCGCAATCCGTTCGGCGCGAATCTGCAAGCCGAACTGATGAACCGCATGCAGCGCCTCGCCGGCGCGGTGCCGCCAGACGTCGAGCTGGGTTTCCATTTGTGCTACGGAGACTATGATGCGCGCCATTTCGTCGAGCCGCTCGATGCCGCCAAGCTCTGCGAGATGGCCAATGCGCTGACGGGGGCGGTGGCGCGGCCGATCACCTACATTCACATGCCGGTACCGGTGAATCGCGACGACGATGCCTACTTTGAACCGTTGCGGGGACTGCGTCTCGGAGCGCAAACCGAGCTATATCTGGGGCTGGTTCACGCCGACGGCGTGGAGGCGACCAACCGGCGCATCGCCGCTGCCGCCAAAGCGGTCGCGGATTTCGGTATCGCCACCGAGTGCGGGATAGCTCGCCAGAGGACGCCCGAACTGGTGCGGAGACTCCTAGAAATTCACGCGGCGGCCAGCCGGGAGCCGGCGGCTCAGGCCGGCTCCGCGTAGACCGCCCACGACACGGATCGCGGGCCTTACTTCTTGCGCTGCACGGGTTGCGCGAACTTCGAAGCGTCGACCGGCACGTTCGGCTGATATTGGCTGATGACGTACTCTTCGCGGCCGCTGACCCAGCCGTAGGTGTATTTGTGCGGCATCATGACACCGGCGACCGGGCGGTAATCGGAGTAGTCGATCTGCGTCGGCACGCGGCCCATCGCGGAAGAGGCATCGTGGACGACGCGGTCCAGCAGACCCGTCTTAGCGTCGAAATAGAAGGTCGCCAACATGCCGTTCTCGTTCCCTTGCAGGACGTAGACGTCGCGATTGTCCGAGCACTGGCCGTTGTCGTCGCGCGCCACGCACAGACTGGTCGGATAGCTGACCTTCCAGGTCTTGAAGAATTGCTTCAGGCCGCCGGGAAACGCGAGCTGCGCATCCAGCCGCGCGCCTTCGCGAGCACTGGCGTTGAGCGGATACTCGCCGACGACCGTGAGGGGCAGCATGACCCAGGCGTTTTGGCCGTCGAAGGTGCGGGCCAGGTCGCCCTCGCGCTGGTGGACGAGCACGGCCAACTGGTTCGGGGCCTTTGCGGAAATCTCGACCGGATCGGCTTTGGCTTCGCCGAACAGCATGCTGGTCCCCTTAGCGGTATAGCTGGTGAGCTTGGAAAGGGCGTTGGCGCCGCCGAGCGCTTGTAAATATTTGTCAAGAATCTGATCGGCGGGCGGCGTGCCCGCGGTCGCCGGGTTGGCCGCCGGCAATACGTCGGGCGGAACGAAAACCGGGGTGCTGTAGATGGTATCGAGCGGCGGCGTCACAGCCGGGCTCTGGCTGCCGCGATGGCACGTCCAGCATGTCACGACCTGGCGACCGTTAAAATTTGTTTTGTTGATCGTGTTCACCATCTCGACCATGCGGCGCGCCACCCGTTTTCGGGGCGGGTCGGCGGCCCAGTCGGGATGATCGGTGCCGGCGCCGGTGTGGCAATCGCCGCAGCACACGCTCAGCGCGGCCGAAAACAGGCCCATCGTGCCCATAAACTCGTCGACAGGAATGCCTTTCAGGACTTGAATGTTCTTGAACGCCACCTCCGATACCTGCCTGGCCTGAGCCGGGGCCTGCGCGAAGGCAACGCCTTCGAAAGGCATCAACGTGCTGAGCCATGTGTGGCCTTGCGGACCGGAATAGGTCGAGGAGTGTTGCGAAAGGCTGGTGCCCAGTACGGCGATCAGCCATGCGACTGCAACACTAACGACCAAGCGCTTCCATCGAAGCTTCATCGAAACCCCCTCGTTCCCATTGTTTGCGGGTATGGTGCGAACCTCCGGAGTGCAACCGAACGGGAAGAATCATTATATGGCGGGCAGCGTGAAACCTCAAGAATCGAGTGATTACTCGAATGGGCTAGCGATGGTTCACTCGTGAGGCCGCGGACGGGTGACGCCATCCGCGTTGGTCAGCACGAATTTCTGTACGCGCTTTCCGGTGTCCACCTCGCCGGTGTAAATGTTGCCCTCGGAATCCATGGCGATGGCGTCGATCCAGTGAAAGAAGCCCGCCATGCGTCCGTTGTCGCCGATGGAGCCGGCGAGTTTGCCGGTTTTGCGCTCGTGAATCCAGATCTTGTCGTTGGTGCCGTCGGCGATCAGCACGTATTTTTGTTCCGCGTCGTGCGAGAACGTGAGGTTGTAGATGGTCCCGCACATGCCGTACAGGGTGCTGCCCGGCCCGCCGCATTCCTTGCCGCGCGAGGGCGTGGACGGATGCACGAAGAAGCTCATTACGAACTTGCCCTCTTTCGTAAAGACCTGCACGCGGTCGCTGCCGCGCTCACAGATATATACCAGGCCGTCCACGGAAATGTGAACGCAATGCAGCGCGGGCGCGAACTGTTTCTGGTCCGGAGGAGGCCCGGAAGTGTCGTAGGGCGGCGTGGGGTTGTTATCGATCTCGGCCAGCGGAATGCCGTGGCCGCCCCAGCCGCGCTTGAATTTGCCGTCGTAATCGTAGACCAGCACGCGTTTGGCATCGACGATGTAGATCTCGCGCGCGGCTTCATCAAGGTCGAAGAAGAAGATTCCGCCGGGGAAGATGTCGGTCTGCTGGTTGTTTTCCGCCGGCCGGGGCGCGGGCGGGCGCGGGCCGCGATGACCGAAATCCCAGAGGAATTTGCCGTCGGCCGTGTATTTCTGGATGCTGTCGCCCTGGCTGCTTCCCGAGATCCACACGTTGCCGTCGCGGTCGACTACGATGTTGTGCTCCGCCCCCGGGCCGGGGCGCGCGACGCCGGGCGCCGGCCAGTCGGGATGATGGCCGGGGCCGCCCCACGACCGCAGCAGGTTGCCCGCGGGATCGAACTCGAGAACCGCCGGGGCGGCAATGCAGCAGTCCGTGCGCGGCGGATTCGTCGCCGCGCCCGATTCGTCGGGCATAATGTCGCGCGGGCGGTTGAGCACCCAGATGTGATCGTCCTTATCGCTGACCATCGTCGGGACACCCTGAATGAGCCAGTGATTCGGCAGCGGCTGCTTGGGCCAGAAGGGATCAACCTTGTAGTTAGGCAGATCCTGCGCGTGCAACAGGGAGAGCAGCGCTCCCCAAAACAGGGCGGCGACGCAGCGTTTCATATGTCCTGTCTATTTTCTACTCAAATAGAACAGCGCGCCAGGGGGTGGATCAATACCGGGTGGGCGGGCGAAAGAGGCCGATCCGGGGTAGCTTCGTCTTGCGGGTTGTGATAGATCCTTAAGGGAGTGAAGGAGGCTGGAGATGAGCCGCCGGGCCGGGGCGCTGTGCGCGATCGCGCTCGCAGCCACGACGCTGCTTGCGCAAGCTGCGCGCAAGTACACTCCGCCTCGAACTCCTGACGGCCAGCCTGATTTCCAGGGCGTCTGGGCGATGGCCACGCTCACGCCGCTGGAGCGCCCGGCCGAATTCTCGGATAAAGCATTTCTCACACCCGAGGAAGCCGCCGCTTACGAGAGGCGGACGCTCGATCAGCTGAACAGCGATCGCCGCGACGGCGGCAGCGACGCCGACCTCCGCCGCAACTACAACGAATTCTGGCGGGACCGCGGCACCAGCGTGGTAGCGAGCCGGCGCACCTCGCTGATCGTCGATCCCCCGGATGGCAAAATTCCGCCGTTTACTCCCGCGATGCGCAGCAAGCGTGCCGCCCAGGTAGAAGCCGGCCGCGATCCAAACGGTCCGGAAGATCTGCCGCTGCGCATCCGTTGCATCTCGCGCGGCCTGCCCATGGTGCCCACACCGAACAATAATTTCTTCCAGATCATCCAGGCGCCGGGAACCGTTGGCATTCTGCAGGAGATGATGTACGAGCTGCGGATTATTCCGCTTGACGGCCGCCCGCACGCCGCCTCCGGCGTCCGTGGTTATATGGGCGACGCCCGCGGCCGTTGGGAAGGCGACACGCTGGTCATCGATACCACCAATTTCGTCGGCAAGGATGATTTCCTGGGCGCGGATGAAAACCTGCATCTCACCGAGCGTCTCACGCGCACCGATGCCAATACGATCCTGTATGAGTTCACGGTCGACGATCCTACCGCGTTTGTGCGGCCCTGGAGCGGTGAGATCCCCATGACCCGAACTCGGGAAGGAATCTTCCCCTACGAATGCCACGAGGGCAATTACGCGATGGTCGATATCCTCGCGGGTGCACAGGCTCAGGATAAGCAGGGGGGTCAAAAAACGCGTTAGTCGTGAGCGATTGAGATCGCGTGCAGGGTCGTGACCAACTGCACAGCCAGCACATTGCGGTGCGCCCCGTGGATTGCCGGGCCCTGCTGAATCTCGTAACCGAGCTTTACGAGCTGATGCCGGTTGGGACGGAACCCGGCTACGGCCTCATAGACTTGTCGCGGCGGCCCGGCGCTGGCGTGGATGTATCCCAACCGCGAGGCCACGTACCAGCGCGGATCGAGCACCTGCCGCGCTTCCACGTAGCCGGTATGCTCTGTGTAAGTCGGAATCTTGCGGTACGTAAACTCGAAGTGCTGCCATTCGCCCGAGAGATTGAGATGCCGCCATCCCCACTGCGCATCCAGTCCAATCGCGGTGGCCGGCAGATCGCGCGGCGGAGCTTCTCCGGGAAAGTAGAATTTGCTGTGCCGATCCAGATAGGGGCCCCGATAGGCGGACGCGCCCACCCGCAGTCCCTGACGAATGGTATAGCCGGCGCCGCCGGCCCAGTTGCCGTACTGGTCGCGATCGAAGAGGCTGCGGCGGTTGGCCGGCGATGAGTTGACAAATTGTGCGCGGAAATCCGCCTTGCCGAGCGCGAGGTCGGTTTGCGCGCCCGCCAGCCCCAGATTCGTCACGCCGCTTTCGTAGTATCCGTACGAAAGCGGAATATCGATCAGCGGATTGTCCGCGTCATCGTAATGCAGCAGAAACGAGCCGAATGCGCTCGAGAGTTGACCGGCGCGAACCACTAGAGAACCGCCGTTCCAGAACCGGGAGTAGCTGATGTAGCCTTGCAGAATATCGGTGCTGACGCCGTAGCCCTGCGTGGAGAACTGTTGGTAAAAGTACGGCCGGCTGTAGGTTTGCACGGCTCCCGAGACGGTCCAGTGCTCGCTCAATTTCCAGGTCGGGTAGAAGACCGCGCGAAACCCGCCGGTGACGGGCGCGCCGTCGCGCGGGGCGTCCTCGAGATGCGGAGAATAGGATGCCTGCTGACTCAGGGTTGTGTTCAAATCGAACCCCGAATTGGCTTCCTGCGCCCAGGCGCCGGCGCATAGAATCAGAATGGCGGCGGCCGGTCTCATGCGCGAATCTCTCCCCGGCGCGGCGGCTCGCCGGCGTGCGCCACCGCCATCTGCAAACTATGAATCGAGCGGAGCGCGGAATCTTCGGTGCTGGGCGCGGGAGCCGGTTCCGGGTCGGCCGCCATCAGGCGCGTGAACACGGGAACGATGGCCGGATCAAATTGCGTCCCGGCATTCTGATTGATGATGCGCAGCGCCTCTTCCCGCGTCATGGCGCGGCGGTAGGGGCGGCTGGAGGTCATCGCGTCATAGGCGTCGGCGACGTGGACGATGCGGGCCGGCAGCGGCACGGCCTCGCCGCGCAAGCCGAACGGATAACCGCTGCCGTCCCAGTTTTCGTGGTGCAGTTCGACGGTCGGCAGATACACATGGAAACCGCCCACTCCTTCCAGAATCTTGCGGCCGATCGTCGGATGCTGCTGAATGAGCGTCCATTCTTCGGGCGTCAGCTTTCCCGGCTTTTGCAGCGCCGAGTCGGCGATCCCGATTTTGCCGATGTCATGCAGCAGCGCGCCGATCCGAAGCTCTTCCAGCGCGGCCGCAGTGAGGTTCATCGCCGCGCCGGTAGCGCAAGCGTAATCGCTGACGCGCCGGCTATGTCCGGCCGTATAGGCGTCGCGGGCATCGAGCGCGTGCGCAAGCGATCCAATGAACTCGACGTACGCGCGATGCAGGTTTTCGCGGCCGTCGCGAATGGCGCGGCCGGCGCGGTTGAAGCTCTGGGTCAGCTCTGCAATCTCCTGCACCGGCTTGAGCTTTAAATCGGAGCGAAACTCGGGCAACAGGCCGGTCTGCTCGGTCTCCTGCAGGCGGGAGACCACCTCCGCGATCGGCTTGACGATGGAGCGCGAACCCAGCATCGTGAGAATTACCGTCGCCAGCACAGTGCCCAGGCCGGTAATGAGGAAAATTTTTTGAAGAACCCGCTCGACCGGCCGTGTCGCCGAATCCACGCCCTGCACGCTTCGTAACTGATATCCGCCGTCAAAGTTCATGCCTTCCATCGGCAGTGAAAGATACGACTCCTCGCCCAGCCGGATTTCGCATTCCTTGCCGGCCGGACAATGGCTAAACGCGGATTCCACCGCCCGATCCGAGAATCCGGCAACGCTCGATTGCAGCACTTTGCCGTCCTGCAGGAGCACCGCCGGGGTGCTGAATGTCGAGAGATCGAAGCGCCCTCCGATCGTAAGGATTCCAAGGTTTTCCTCCGCCTGGTTGACCGGGGTGGAAGCGATCTGGTAAACGTGCTGGTCGATTCGATAAAACCCCTGCTGGGGCGGCTGGATGCGCGCGGCATCCATCGTCATCACCTGATCGCCCACTCGCATGACGCCGGCTCGCGGCATGCCGTCCGGGCTCGACACCAGCAGGAAATCCACCCCGAGGGTTTGCGAAATCTCGCGCAGTTGATCTTCCACGGTGCGGCGCGCTTCGGGGTTCGACGCCTCCGTATTCAGCAGTTGCAGTCCGGCCTTGAGGGAGGTGTTTTCGCCCGCCATACGCAGAAAACGGCTGCTTTGCAGTTCGCTCTGGGAACGCACGTAGGCGATGGATTCGTGTGTGTGGCGCAAGGACGTGCGGATGCCGTCCCGCACGCTGAGTTGCACCAGCTTTTGGATATTCCAGAAGCTGCCCAGCATGAGCAGTACGAAGGGGCCGAACGACCAGAGGAAAGCCCGCGTGGAGAAACGCATGCCTATTGCGCGGCCTCGCTCGTTTGAGCGGCGAGAGGAATGAAAAAGCTCACTGGCGCAGCGCCATCCTCGGTCACGATAATCTGCTGGCGGAAGAAGCCGGCAGCCTTGTGCCACGCCACGATGGTGTAGGTCCCTGGGGGAACATCGGACAATCGGAAGCGGCCATCCTCACCCGGACGCGCGCTCCATTGATTCGGAGTAATCAGGATTACCGCCGCCATGTTGGCGTGCAGGTGGCAGTTCACAAACACAATGCCCGGTTTGGAGAACGTGACGGTGCGTGTGCGGCCTTTCGGATAATTGCCGAGATCGAATTCCTTGGCTTTCGAGAGCGAGAAGACGTTATGAAAAATCGGGTCGAGGTTGGGAAACGAAACTGTTGAACCGGCCGGCACCACCAGCATGTCGGGGAAAAACTGGCGGTCCTTCTGCTCCACCGAACCGGTGAGCGGTTTTGGCGTAACCGGACCATCCAGGTAGATCGCCACGTGCGAGCGCTCGAAAGCCAGCGCATCTTCCGTCAACCCGGAATGCAGCCGGACCGAGACGCCTCTCGCGTATGCGTTGGCCGCGGCGGTCACCCTCGGCCGTGTCAGCCGCCGTTCGATCTGGACCGTGCCTTGAATCTCCGCTCCGCGAACGGGAACCAATACGGATCCGCTCATAATGACCGCCGCCACAATCCGCTTGGCGGATAAGGCGGTCGTACGGCTGCGTGGCCCGGTGCTCATAAAACGACTATGCGGCGTTCCGCATGGAGCTACAAGCAGCGGCGATACCGGCAACGTACCGAAAGCGGCAAGTACGCTGATAACGAAGGCTATCAAACCGTTTTTGAAGTGACGGAGAACGTGTTGAAGGGGAAGGCCTCCGGGGGGAGTTAACTCCAGTCAGTCCGCTTTCGGCTAATAACCGCCGCTCCGCGCCTATGGATGAACGCCAAAAGAGTAGCAGAGGTTCAGCCCCGGGCCGCCCGGAACCGTCGTACACAAAACGTACTCGCCGGGTTCCAGGCTCCCGGCGGGTTTGAGCGTGAAGATGCGGCCGGCAACGTGCGTCATTTGCAGGCCGCTGACCTGGTTAGGCTGCGTCCGCAGGGGCTGCCCTAGATCGTCGCTGGCGGCCACGCGCAGCAGCCGGTGCGCATCGCGCGAACTCACGCGGATAATCCGCCAGGGCTCGCCCGATGCCGGTTCGCGTAAGTAGAACGTCGGCTGTGTCTCGCGCATCTGCAGGGCCGCTTGCGCGCTGCCGAGCGCAACAGTCGATTCACGCCGTCCGTGATACCAGTTCCAACCCGAATAGAATGGCGTCCACAGCAGGAACGATCCAATCCGTGTCCAGCCAGCCGGCGCCCTGAAATAAACGCCGGCGGGGCCGGGCAGATCCGGTACCGCCCGGTTTTCCTCCTGCCTGAGTTTCCAACCGGCGCCGAACGGCTCGGCCCACAACACTGCGTTCAACTCGCGCTCGGTCGCGCCTTTTTGTTTGAGCGCCGCCAGCGCGTCCGAAGAGGCATCCAGGTCGACCACTCCGCGATGGGCGGCCATCTCGATCCTGATCACGATCGTGCTCTCCGGCAGGCCGGCCGCCAGCATCGATTCAATGTCGCGATTGGTGAGTGGTTTCTCCGTGGTCTGGGCCCACAAGGCTGCGGTCAGTGCAGCCGCCAGCAAAGGAATTCTGAGGGTTCGCACAACTACCTCCCCACCCATTTTGTAACGCGGGCGGCATGGGTGCGTTCCGGATCCTGGCACTGGTGCGTTTACTCACGCTCGTCACTTCAGGCTGCGATACGCCGCCTCCACAAACCGCTCTGTAGTCCAGGGCCCCGTCGCCGAGCCATACTGCGGATCATAATCGCGCGTCGGCCGCGCCGCCATCACCTGCTCGAGCGTCGCTCCCTTTTTAATGAGGGCCTGAATGCGGTCTCGAATGATCGTGAGCATATCGCGATATTCCACTACGTCGAACTCGTCGTAGATACGGCCGTGTCCCGGAATTACATACGTGCCGCCTTCCTCGTGATGCGCGGGAACCGCGATTTCCAGAACGTGGTTCAGCCCGTTGATAATCCCCTGCAGGCTGCCGCCGCGCTGCAGGTCGATCACGGGATACCCGGTGGTGACAATCAGATCGCCCGCGCTGATCACGTCCGACGCGCGGAAATAAACGATCGTGTCGCCATCCGTATGCGCCGCCGGCTCGTGGTACATCAGCACGGCCTCGCCGTTGAAGTACAGCTCTTTTTCGTCGCCGGTGAAGGTCTCGGTCGGCCAGGCGATCGACGGCGCGGCCGGCAGCCCGCCGTCCGCCTTCGTCATGCGCGCCAGGACATTGTCGTGCGCGTAGATCTGCACGGTCTGCGTGGCAGTCGAGCCCGGCGTGTTCACCACCGAAACCGCGGTCGCCGAACCGAAGGTTCGCGCGAAATTCTCGTTACCGCCGGTGTGATCCCGGTGTACGTGAGTGTTGATGATGTAGCGCACTGGCTTATCGGACAACTTTTGCACGGCCGCCAGAATCTTACCGGTCATCTCCGGGTAGGACGTGTCGACTACCAGAACCCCGTTTTTCCCAACCTGGACCGTCACATTCCCCGCCGCGCTCGCCAGCATGTAGACGTTCCCCTGGACCGGCAGGACCTCGAATTCGGTTTTGTCGAGATTCAAACGGCCCTGCGCGCAGCCCCACGGCGCCGCCGCCACTGCAAGAGCCAAGCCGATCGCGGCGCCCTTCATCAATTGCCCCCTCGCAGCGCTTTCACCTTCAGCCGGTACTCCGGATACATCGTCTCGGCGCCGCCGCGCGCCGCCTGCTCGGGAATCCCCACTCGCGCCGGAAACTCCTTCAGGAAGGGATTTTCGCCGGGCAGGAAATTCGGCACCTCGCCTTTCTTGCGGCCCACCACCTCCTCTACGTATTCACACGGCCAGAGCCAGTTTCCCGGATCGCGCTCGGCCATCACGAACGTCTGCGATTTGATCAGCGGCTCGGTAAGGTACACGGGGTCTTTCAGTATCGTCACGTGCGTCAGATACTTATCGTGGCGGAGAAAGTGCTCGGTCAACGTGGCCCGGTCGCTCTCCGGCAACCCGTTGCGCCGCAGCCAGCCCTGCTTGATGTGCGTGGTCTCGACCGTCAGCATATCGCCTTCCCACTTTCCCGTCGAGAAGCCCATGAAGGTGTGCGGCGCGTATTCGGATGGATGCGGACGCCCATCCATCCAGATGGTGCGCGTCTGCTCGTAGGTGCTGATGTAATTCTTAATCGCAATGACCCGCTGCGTGTCCGGCTCTTTCTCTTCCCAAATGCGCACCTGCAGCGGACCGAAATAAATGTACGGCGCAATGTGCACGCGGCACTGGTGCTCCTGCAGAGTGAGGCGAGACGCATCCCAGCTGTCGGCGCGCAGCCGGGCCTCGTCGTTGATCGGAATGCCGAGATAATCTCCGAGATCGGGCCCCTGCAATCGCTCCGGCTGGTCTTCCTGAATCAGGCTAAGCCAGTCGCCCGACAAAAGCACTTGCGCCGGAGCCGGCGCCGCCGCCAGCACGGCCGCCATCCAAACGGCCCGAACAAATCTCATCTCAGGAATTGTAACGCCGCCGGCGTTCCATTACTTGAATCTCTTCTTGAGGTAGAAATCCAAGCCCACCAGCCCGTTTTCTTCCCGCTGTGCCACCACCGACCACTGCTTGCTCACGCTCCATTCCATGCTCACGATCTGCGGGTTCGCATTGGTCAGGTTGGTAATGTAGGTGAACGTGATGTCGGGCGTGACCTGCTGTTCGATCGTCAGCCGCGCCTGCGGATTGTATTGGACGCCGTTGGCCAGCGCCGGGTCGAGTGTGGGATTGATGCGCAGTTTGCTGATTCCGAAGAATCGTTGCAGCCGGCCCGATACCGGGTTCGCGATAACCTGCCCGAGCAGCGCCGTGGCGGTCGCCTGCTGGAACGGTTGCGGAGTGGCGGCTTGCTGGCCGAGCCGCGTCAGGTCGGCGGTTGGAGCTTCGCCGGTGGTCAGCAGGGACACGATTTCGCTGAACTGCAGCGGCGGGTCCGACCGCGGCGTGAGGTTCAGCTTGTTCAGAGGGCCGCTCACCGTCAGCGTGATATCGATGCCCCGCGCTCGCGTCTCTAAATCGACGTCCAGCACCGGCTCGATCTTCACTGCGTTGTAGAACGAGATCGACCCCTGGTTCAAGGTGTACTTGGTCCCGAAGAAAACCAGCTGCCCTTGAGTGATCGTGATCCGTCCCAATAGCGCCGGATTGGTGGCGGTGCCGCGGAGCCGCAGGTTCGCGCTCGCTTCGATATCCTGCGTCAGCGCGCTTTCGAATTCGATGTCCGGCGCCGTTTCTATCTGGACGTCGTAGTTCACTCCGGCCAGGAACCCGGATCGGGATGGCGTCTGTACGGGCTCGGCCGATTTGGCGAGCAGCGATCCCAGATCCGATTGCAGATTCACGCTCGCTCGCCGGATGACGATGCTGCCTGACAACGTGCTCCGATCCGGCGTGCCGGAGAAATCGAGATTGGAATCGGCCACCGTGCTGATGCCCTCCGGGTAGCGGACCCGCACCTGCTGCGAGGTGGCATGCAACCCGAACACCACTCCCGCCTCGTCATAGCCGGCGAATCCGGAAAGCCGGACCTTACCGCCTCCCGTGGTCGCTTCCAGGTTTTGGATGGTGGCCCGGTCGCCCGTAAACAGAATTACGCCGCTGGCCTCGCTGATTCCGTTGGGCAAGGTTCCGTAGCTAATGCTTCCATCCTTCAACTCGAGGCGGCCCGTCACCTGCGGCGTTGCCGGCGCGCCGCGTACCGCGGCTTCCATTGTCACCATGCCGGATGCGCTGATATCCCGGTTGAGCGTCTGCAGCACGCCCAGTTCCGCATGCCCGTTTACCCGCAGATCAAGCGGGTTCCGCTGCGTGAACGAGATCTTGCCCCCGATCGTGATATCGGTCGAGCGGCCCGTCAGTTCCGCCTTCTCGATGCTGATCGCCGATTGGGCCACCCGCGCCACGATCGGGCCGGAGTTGCGCAGAACCAAGCCGCCGGCCGCCGCCGACACCGGCCGGATCTCCAGGCTCGGAATCTGCACGTCCGCCTTCAGCAGATCGGGCTTGAGCACGGGACCGTCGATGTGCAATTCACCTTCCGCAAAACCGGTAAACGGATACGGGGCGTGGTTCGCCGACGGCGAGATCCACTCGCGCAGGCCGGCCAGATCGATTTTGGAAAAGGTCACCGTTGCGTTGCCGGAATAATCGCCTTCCATCCGCCACTCGCCCTGGCCCCGAATGGTCGAGTTTGCGAAAGTCGAATCGAGACGAGTCTGCAATATCGGGCCTTGCGAGTGGGCGGTCAGGTGCAAGTCTCCCAGCGGCTGGCCGGTCAGCTGTAACCCGCGTCCGGCCACATCGGCTTCAAGCTCTGTAATCCGCGCTCTCTTCGAATTCCCCGCCGGCGCCAGCTCCGCGGCGCCGGTCGCGCTGAATTGCACAGTGCCTTGTACGCCGGGCCGCGATTGCGCCACTGTCCGGATCTCAGCTAACGACAGCATGTTGCTCTGCACTTGGAAATGCAGCCGGCCGGAATCCAGGCGGCCTTCCGGGTGGTCCAGGCTCAGCGCGACCCGCACCTGTTTCGCGCCCGCGCTTAGCTGCCCGGAGGCAATCTGCAGGGTGTGCCCATTGTCGTTCACGTGGGCCGCGAAACGATCGAAGGGTTCGCTGCGGATCGAACCTTTCACCAATTCGACATCACCGCTCCATTGCGGACTGGCCAGCGTGCCCGTAATCTGGCCCGTCGCGTTTACCGTTCCTGCCAGCCCCGGGTTCTTCTCGCCGGCGAGGGTGAGCAGATCGGCCACCGTTTCATTGCGTAGGGCGCCTTTGCCGGCCACAGCGCTAAGGTCGCCGGCTTTCCAATCGCGAAGCCCGATGGATGCTTCGAACTGCGCTCGCGCCATTCCGCGCGCCAGACTCGCATTCTGCAGGCGGGCCATCGCGGGGGATGCCGTCACGTCGGCCTGCAGCGAATCGGCGGACCGGCCGTTGTACGTAAACCGCGTCAGCGCCAGATGTCCGGCAACCTGCGGATTCTCGGGCCGGCCGGTCACGGTCCCGTCAAAAGCCGCCGATCCATTTTCCAGTTTGAGCGGAAATGATCCCGCGCCTTCGCCCAGCAGTGGAAGAAAGTCGTTGATGTCTCGCGTCTCCAGATGCACGCGCAGTTGGCGCCCGATCGCGCCCGCCAACTCGATTCGCGATGCCGGCAGCTGGAGCGTCGAGCGGCCCAGTTCCAATGTCCCCGTGCCCTGGTCATAAGTGAGGGCCACCTGGCCATGCACCGGCGGACTCTGCGGAGCCGGCGCCACCGCCAGCATGGCCGAAACCCGCAGATCTTTCTGCTGCCGCACCGAGCCTTCGATCCGTACTGTCCCCGAAACCAGGCTGTCCCACGGCAGCGGCTCGCGGCTGTAAATCGAAACCGCACGCCGAGCCTCCAGGTTGTGAACACCGCCCCGAATTTCGATGCGATTCCAGTTCGCCAGCCGCGCGTCTCCCGTGAAGCTGCCGCCCAGACCCGTTATCTCAAACCCGCTTGCGTCCAGATCACTCCCGCGCAGCGTCAGCTCGCGGGCTTGCCCGGTTACCGGGATGCGCTGCCGGTCGTCCACTGCTTCCCCCGAGAAACGGAATCCTCCCAGACGGACGCTTTGCTGGTCGGCGCGCAGCGCGCCCTCCGCCCGCACGTTCTGAAAACGCCACGGTGGCTGCCGGAACCCGCCATCCACCACGAGAAGGTTTCCCGTGAGGCTGTACTGGGACCCGCCCGACCACTCCGCGTTTCCATCCAATCGGGCGGTGCCCCGCTCCAAACCCCGCACGCGTAAGGTCCGTGTTAAATCGGCCGCGCTGACCCGGGCGCTGTAGCGAAAACGGGCGCGCGGCGCCAGTAGATTTTCCATCGTGCCGGAAAAATCGATGCCCGACTGGCCCGTCGCTATCCTTGCCGACGAAACCACGATGCGGTCCCGCTCCAGAATGGTTGCCATCTGCAGGTTGAGCGGCAATTCACTCCGGCCGTCCCACTGTAACTCCACCGGTTGCATCGAGAGATTCCCCTGATATCGTTGCGCCGCCGGCTCATACGTGAAGCGGGCATCCAGGTTGCGGCCGCGCGCGCTGAACGGAATCCGGGTTCGTCCTTCGATTTCGAAAATGCCCTTTTGCACGTTGAACTGTCCGATCGCCAGGTTGATCAGCGTGTCCATCGCCGTGCGTTCCGACCGGCGCTTGATCTTCGGCTCCGGAACATTGGTGCGGCCTTCCGCATCGATGATCAGGTGAATGTCCGGCTCTTGCACATTTAAATACCGGACGTCGACCTGTTCGCGCAGCACCGAGATAATCTTCAGCCCCACCGTGATCGACGACGCGCGAATCAGGGGCCGCTTGTCCCGAGCCTCCGTGCCATGCAGTACGAATCCGCGCACCTCGACACGTAAGTTGGTCCAGTCGAACTGGAAGGAGGAGACTTCAGCCCGCCCGCCGGTCGCATCCTCGACCGTAGCGATCAAGCGTTCGCGAACCTTGTCGCGAAACCAATCGCTCTGCACGATCAGAATCGCGGAAACCGCGGCAGCCAGGATGAGTGCGGCTAACGATCCCCCGGCCAGGAACAGCTTCCGGCGGATCACTGGAACACCTCGTCGTGATAGATGATTTCGGTGCGCTGCCTCGTCTCCTTCAGCCATTTATCCAATTCCTGGTCCGCAAACTGGCCGGCGAGCGTCTCTTCGATGTCGTCGCGATAGTCGTCCAGACTGATCGCTTGGCCGGGATGCGCCGCCTCCGCCGCCGGCTTCACCGTCTTTTCGAAGTAATCCTGAATTTGTTGCTCGGTGATCTGCACGCTCGGCCGGAAACGCCCTTCGACAAACCGCAGCAGCTTCAGTTGCCACAGCAACTCTTCCCGCACTTCCTTCTCGGTAATGCCTTCTCTCGTTAGCGCCCGCTGGAACTCGGCATCCGTTTTGAAGTGCCTTTGGCGGAAATCGGCAAGCTCGCTGTCTACCGCGGCGGGGTCCGGTTCGGGGTAGCGGCTCAGCTCCAGTTCGCGCTGGATCAGCCTTTGTTCCACCATACGCTCCGCCGTGGCGCGCTTGCCCCTCGCGCTGAAGTCGGCCGTGACGCCGTTGAGAAAAGCCGTGATGCGGATTTCCCGGTCCAGGTCGCTGGCGGCAATCGCGCTGTTGCCCACCGATACGGCGACGCGGTCGATGATCTCCGCGCGGCCCGTCATCATCGCCGCGGCAGCCACCCAAATCGGAAGTGCGAAGCGCTTCGTCAAAACGTCTGTCCGATCGAAAAGAAAAACTGAAAATGGCTTACGCTTTGCTCGACGCACCGGCTCACCGCCGGGGGTACAGGCGAGCAGGGGTTAACCCCGGCGTTCACCAGGTCCGCTTCGCTGCCGCTGAAACCGAAAAAACGCGGCGGATTGATGCTATACGCCAGATCCAGGCGCACCGGCCCGACCGGCGTCCGGTAGCGGAGGCCAAAGCCCGCCGCGTGCACCATGTAATCGAAATCCTGGTCGTTGCGCTGGCTCACGCGAAACGACAGATTACCCAGGCTGGAATAAGCGTTGCCCGCATCGTGAAACAGAACACCCCCTATATTGTCGCCGATCAGCGGAAACCGCAGTTCGGTTTGGTTGAAGAACAGGGCCGTGCCCCCCAGCGGAAATCCGGTGGTCGGATCGCGCGGGCCCGCCTGGTAATCAGGGAAGCCCCGGTTCGAGGTCGCGCCGCCGGCAAAAAACCGCTCCGGCAGCGGAATCACATCCAGCAGGCAGGAAGCTTGGCTCGACGAGCTGCCGCACGCGCTCGAACCACTCGGCACGTTCACCGCATTCCGGAACGCATAAATGTCGCCGAACTCCGTGTTCCTCGCCAATACCAGGTTTTTCCTGATCCGGTGGTACGTTGCGTTGCGCGCCAGAAATCGCGTGAAATTCCGCTGCGAGCCCAGTACATGCTCCGCGACGCCTGCATCGAGAGTGTTGTATATCCCCTTGCGCGGATCCGACGGATCGTCGCGCCGGTCCTGCACCAGGTTCATCGAGAAGATCCCCAGCCGCACCGGCTGCGCCAGCAGGGGAATCAGCAGCGGTGAAATCTTGAGCGTCGATTCATCGATCCCCACGCGCCGGTACGCAATCCGATACAGCAGCGTGGTCGCCTTCGAGAGCCGCTGCGACAGCTGCACCGAGCCCTCCTCCCGCTTGTAGGAAAACGTGCGCACGTCGCGCGAATCCTCGTAGACACCGGAGAACGACAAATTCAACCGGTCGTTATCTTCAAATCGCGGCCACGCGTAATTCAACAATGCCTGGCGCTCCAGAGTGGAAGCCCGAGTTCGCAGGCTGAGGCTGTGCCCCAGCCCCCACATATTGTTGCGCGTGACATTCACCGAAACCCGGGGCGCGAACCCCGTCGCTCCCGCCGGCGCCTCGAGGCACGTCTGGCAGCCGCCGATCCGCGCCAGTTCCGCGCCGAACCCCACCGCCATCGAGTACCGTCGCGCTTCGTCGATTTCATACAGAACATATTTGTGCGCCGTCTCGCCGTCCGGATCCTGCACAGCAGAATTGACCCGCTCGAAAATACCGAGATCGTAGAGTCGCCGCTGTGTTTCCGATATCGACGTCGGAGATAGCGGATCGCCCGGATTCAGCCGCAGATTGCGGTACACCAGCCGGGGTCGCGTCTGCTGCAACCCGCTTACCAGCACCTCCCGCACAAACTGTTGTTTGCCTTCATTGATCACGAAATGCAGATCGACTCGATTCGGCTGGCCGGCCGCCCGCGAGCTCCACTCGAATGTGGCGTTGGGAAAACCGTTCTCAAAATACCGGGCCAGAATCGTGTCGCGGTCCACCGCCACGTTGAATTCGCTGAACGGCTGGCCGGCCGCCGAGCTCAAGTTCCCCAGAATCTCGTCCCTTTTCAGCTGCTCGATGCCATCCACTTGTACGCTGTTCACGAAATACTGCGGCCCTTCTTCGATCTTGATGAACACCGCGATATCCCCGGTCTTCCCCATGTAATCGTCGATCACCTGGTGCGTCACCTTCACATCGGAAAAGCCATTCGATTCGTAAAGACTCGTGATCGATTGCTCGTCCTGGCTCAGAAAATTCTCGCTGTAGCGGCCGTGCCGGAATTGCAGCAGCGATGCCGTCTGCAGAAACATCCTTTCGCGCAACGTGGCCCGATCGAAGTAGTGGTTTCCCGAAATGTCGATGCGCACCAGTTTGTGCCGGGGCCCGATATTGATCAGATAATCGATCGCGGCCCGATCGTTGGTCACACGCTGCTCTTTGAATTCCACTTGCGATTCGAAGTAGCCGTCCCGTTGGAAATAGTCGCGCAGGTTGCGCGCTCCCTCGCTTAGCAGATCGCGGTCCACCGCGTGCTCTTCGTATATCGGTATGTACCGTTGCAGGTTCTTTCGGGACACTTTGGCGCCGATCGTGTTCACTTCGATCTTCGGCCCGGCGTCGATGCGCAGCGACGGCAGCGCCGATTGCGTCTCCGGATCGTACATGACGCCATCGAGATTGATCTTTGCCTCCAGCCGGTCATCCTTCACATACAGCCCACGGACCCGGTCCAACCCTTTTCGCACGCGGACCTGCGTCATGGGCCGCCACGAGTTCAGCAGCCACCTCCTCCATTTCGTGGCCGCTACGATCTTCTCCGCGTCCATCTTCAAGTCACCCTGCAGCACAGGTGTGGCCAGGCGCGCACGGGGTCCGCTATCCACGTTGAAGCGCACGTTGATCTGCTGATAGCGGTCGTCATAGCTCAGCTTTGATTCGATCTGGGCCCGGAACAGCCCGTTATCCTGAAATAAGCGCCGCTGGCTGGCCACCGACTCCTGCAGCATCGCGTCCCGGAAGGGCTGGCCCAAGTCCAGATTGGACGCGTTTTCCAACTGGCCCGAGTTCGGAGGATCGGAGATGTTTCCCGCCACGTGTACGTTACCGATGAACCAGCTGTTCTTCGTCAGGAACCTCAGGATCACTCCGTTCTGAAAAGGCTCGGCGTCCACTTGAATATCGGAGTAGCGCCCGGTTGCAAACAGCCGGTCAATCGCCGCGCGCACATCGGCAATATGCAGCGGTTGGCCGCGCTTGACCGGAAGGATCTGAAACAGCTCCATGGCATCGACGGGCTGTTGCGGCGGCACGAACTGTACGTTCGCGATCTCTTTGCCCTCGTATTTCTGGTATGGTTGCGCCGGAAGCGTCGCGGGTCGTGCCATCGCCCAAACGAGGATTAGGAAAGGACCAAGGGCGAGCCGCGTTCGCACCATCCTCATAATAACGTAAGTCATTCATGGCAACTTTGTTACCATCGAATTGCCATGGATCGGGCGCTGCGCGAACGCTATTCCCGGCAAATCCTGTTTCCCGGTATCGGCGAACAGGGCCAGGAGAATCTGCTGCGCGCGCGAGCCGCAATTGTCGGCTGCGGCGCTCTCGGCACACTCCACGCGGCAGCCCTCGCCCGCGCCGGCGTCGGCTCACTCACCATCATCGATCGTGATTACGTCGAGCCCAGTAACTTGCAGCGCCAGTGGCTGTTTGAAGAAACCGATGCCGCCGACGCTCTCCCCAAGGCTGCCGCCGCCGAGCGGCGCATCGCCCTCCTGAATTCTTCTGTGCAGGTCCGCGGTGTGGTGGCCGACCTGACCGCCTCTAACGCCGCCGAATTGCTTGGCGGCGCCCAGCTCATCCTCGACGGCACCGACAACTTCGATGCCCGTTACCTGATTAATGACTTCGCCGTCAGCCGCGGCATCCCGTGGATCTACGGCGCCGCCGTGGGCAGCTATGGGTTAGCTATGCCGGTCTTCCCGAGTCAGTCCGCCTGCCTCCGCTGCGTGTACCCCAATCCGCCCGAAGGCGTTCAGCCGACCTGCGAAACCGCGGGAGTGTTGAACGTCATCACGTCGCTCGTCGCCTCCTATCAGGTTGCCGATGCCCTGAAAATTCTTTCCGGCCGCCCCGACCTGGTTCAGAAGCGCATTACCACCATCGAAATCTGGCAAGGTTCCACCCGCCACGTCCCGCTACCCGCCCGCGATCCCGATTGCCCCGCCTGCGGCCGCCGCCAGTTTCCGTATCTCGAAGAATCGCGGCGCGCCCCGGCCCGCCTCTGCGGCAGAAATGCCGTTCAGATCCAGGAGCGCCTCCAGTCATTGGACTTAACCGAATTAAAAACGCGCCTGGAGCGTTTGGGCGAAGTCCGCGCCAATCAGTTTGCTCTCCGCTTCTTCATCACTCCCTACGAGATGACCGTATTTCCCGACGGCCGCGCCATCATTAAGGGCACCAGCGACACCGGCGTGGCCCGCAGCCTCTACGCCCGCTACATCGGTCAGTAACCCCGTTCCTTTTCGACAACATTGAGAAGCGGTTCCCGCTTGCGGTATCGTTCGAAGTTGTTCAGGAAGAAGCGCATGGAGTCTTCCAACCAGTTCGGCGTATGATCGGCGCAATGCGGCGACAGCAGCACGTTTTCCAATCGATAAAAAGAATGCCCCTCGGGCAGCGGCTCCGTATCGAACACGTCCAGCGCCGCGCCCTTGATGCGGTTGCTCGTCAGCGCCCGAATCAGCGCGGCTTCGTCGACTACCGGCCCGCGCCCGACATTGATCAGCACCGCATCGGGCTTCATCGCCGCAAACTCCGCCTCGCCGATCATTCCCCGCGTATCCGCCGTCAGCGGCGCCGCCACTACGATGTAATCGCACTGCGAGAGCATCGCCACCCGGTCGGCCGGCCCGAAAATCTGGCTTACCAGCGGATCGGCATTATAGAGCAGCGGCCCGCGCCGCGTCATCCCCAGCACCCGCATTCCCATGTGCCGCACCCGGGTTGCTACCGCGCGCCCGATATCGCCGTAGCCCACGATCCCCACCGTCTTGCCCGAGATTTCCAGCGGGTTGAACGGCGCCCAGCGCCCTTCCATCTGGCTGCGCACCAGGTGCCGGAAATTCTTCGCGAAATACAGGATCGCCGCCAGCGTAAACTCCCCCAACGCCTGGCTGAATACCCCGCTGCCATTGGTCACAACCGCCGGGCTGGCCACCAGCTCCGGGAACAGCAGGTTGTCGATCCCTGCCGCTCGCATATGTACCCAGCGTACCTGGGGTGCGAGTTGATACACCTCGCGCAGCAGCTTTCCCGAAAGAGACCATGCGAAAATCACAGTAGCGTCAGAGGCGGCGCGCTCGAAGGCTTCGGGCGTCTTGCCTACCGCGATACTGGTTTCCGGAGGCAGTTCCGCCAGGTTGCGCAGTTGCGGCTCGGCCGGGTCGGCGAGCACCAATACCGTTTCGTTGTCCATTAGGAGAAAACTAGCACATGTTCGACCTCTCGCTTGAAGTTCTTCGCGTCGTGGAGAACGCCGCCATCGCTTCCGCGCGCACCATGGGAATGGGCGACGCCAAGACCGCCGACCAGGCCGCCGTCGAGGCCATGCGCCATTGCATGGATACCATTCCGATGGATGGCACCATCGTCATTGGCGAGGGTGAGCGCGATGCCGCCCCCATGCTCTACATCGGCGAAAAGGTTGGGGCGCACAACAGCGGTTCGCGAATCGTCGTCGATATCGCGGTTGATCCGCTCGAAGGCACCAACCTCTGCGCCACCGGCGCCGCCGGCGCCATCACCGTCCTCGCCGCCTCGGAAAAGGGCGGCCTGCTGCACGCGCCCGATTGCTACATGGAGAAGATCATCGTCGGCCCCGCCGCCAAGGGCGCCGTCGATCTCGATGCGCCGGTCAAGCAAAATCTCAAATCCATCGCGCGCCGGCTCCAGCGCGGTATTGATGACCTGGTGGTGGTGGTGCTCGACCGCGAGCGGCACAAAACTTTGATTCACGACATTCGCGACGCCGGCGCCCGCATTCGGCTGATCTCCGATGGCGATCTTTCCGCCGGCATTGCCGCGGCCGTCGCCGGCACCGGCGTGCATGCCGTCATGGGCTCCGGCGGCGCGCCTGAAGGCGTCCTCACCGCCGCCGCCCTGCGCTGCCTCAATGGCGAAATCCTGGCCCGCCTGGTGGTCAAAGATGATGCCCAGAAAGAGCGCATGCAGCAGATGGGCATTCGCGACGTCACACGAATTTATAACACTCAGGAGCTGGCTCCCGGCCGGGCCCTCGTCTTCGCCGCCTGCGGCGTCACCGACGGCAACTTACTCCGCGGCGTCCGCTTCACCGGTGATGGGATCCACACCCAATCCATTGTCATGACCACCTCCAAGCCGGCCGTGCGTTTCATCGAAACCACTCACCTGGAGAACAAGCCCGATGTGAAGGTGCGCTTCCGTTAGCGCCGGTTGCTTCTCCAGCCGTTCGTGAGTCAAACTGAAGTTGCGGAACATGCCTGACGTCTGTAGCTGCGGTGCGCAATTACCATCGGACGCGTTATTTTGCCATAAGTGCGGCAAGCCCCAGCGCGAAATCACCGTCGTGCAGCCCGAGGTCGCTTCCATCGAACCGCCGGCGCCCCCGCCGCCGCCGCGCGCCGCTCCGCCGCAGCCGCTCCCTCTGAATTTCCACAATCCGGTTGCCGTACGAATTGCGTTCCTGGTGGCGCTGGTCACGGCGCTATTAAGCTGGCTGCCGCTTCTTAATATCGTGATGTGGGCCGGCGCCGGATTCTTCGCCGTCTTCCTCTACCGCCGCCGTACCGGCTATCTGCTCACCGTGCGCGCGGGCGTGCAGATGGGTTGGATCACAGGTGTGATGTCGTTCGCCATCACCATCCTGTTCTTCACCGCGACGGCCCTGCCCGCCGCTCTATCGGGCGGACTGGGGACGCTGTTCCAATCGCAGTTTAAAAACGTCACCGATCCCAACATGCAGGAAGCGCTCAAAATGTTCGAGAGCGGACCCGGCCTGGCCGTCCTGCTGGTCTTCACGCTCTTCATGTTGTTCATCTTCATCTGCGCCCTGAGCATCGCCGGCGGCGCCCTCGGCGCGAAAGTAGTCGGCCAGGACTAGCAGGCGCCCGCCTGAATATCGCTCGCCTCACGCCACCTACGGCAGCCGGAACGCCACCATCGTTTCCTGAGCCGCGATCACCAGGTACTGTTTCCCATCTTTCCCCAAATACGTGATCGGATTCGCGTATCCATTGGCCGGCAGCTTCGTCTCCCAGAGCAGTTTCCCGGTCTTCGAATCGTACGCGTGGAACCGCTGATCGTCCGTCGCGCCGATGAACACCAGCCCGCCCGCCGTCGCCACCGACCCGCCGATGTTATACGAACCCGTATTCATGACGCCGATCTTCTCCAGCGATTCCACCCGCCCGAAGGGCACCCGCCACGCCACGTCGCCGGTATTCACATTAATCGCGAACAGTTCGCCCCAGGGCGGCGCCTGGCACGGCCAGCCCGTTGCCGGATTGATCATCGCGCCCACGTTCTTGCGTACGAACGGCATCTGGCTCGCGTCGCCCGCCCCGCTGATCTTCCCCGCCGGCCGTTCCCTCGCCGGCTCCTGCGCCACCATCTTCTGCACGCCGCCCCGATCATGCGAGTTGATGAAGTAGTAGCCGAGCTTGGGATCGTAGCTGCCGCCGCCCCAGTTGAATCCGCCGTCCGGCCCCGGAAAGACCACCGTATCGGTCATTCGCACCGGCGCGTACGGCCCGTCATTCTGTGCGTTCTTGAAAAGCTCCGTGCAATACTTCTCTTGCTCCGGTGTAAAACTCGAAATCTCGCCCGGTTTCCATGTCGCCCGCGCCAGTTGCGGGGGCTTCAGCGGAAACGGCTGCGTCGGCGAGTACCACTCGCCCGGCACATCCCCTTTCGGCACAGGGCGCTCCTCCACGCCGAACACCGGCTTGCCCGTCCGCCGGTCCAGGATGAAAATCAGTCCCGTCTTCGCCGCCTGGATCAGCGCCGGAATCTTCTGCCCGTCTTTGTGAATCTCCACCAGCGTGGGCTGCGGCGGCAGATCGTAATCCCACAGATCGTGATGCACGTTTTGGAAATACCACTTCAACTTCCCGGTCATCGCGTCCACCGCCACCAGCGAATTGCCGAACAGGTTCGCGCCCGGCCGGTCGCCGCCGTACCGGTCATCGCTCGGCGATCCGAGCGGCATCAGCAGCGTGCCGGTCTCCGCGTCCACCGAAAATGTGTTCCATACGTTGACTCCCGACCGGTTCTTCCATCCGTCATCGAGCCATGTTTCGTGCCCCGGTTCGCCCGGCCGCGGCACCGTGTGGAAGGTCCAGACCAGTTTCCCCGTCCCCGCGTCCCACGCGCGAATATCGCCCCGCCCGCCGTAGGAGCCGTAATCCTGCAAGTGCGATCCGGTGAAGATCAGATTCTTGTAAACCGCCGGCGCCCCGTTCAATCCGTAGGGTGCGTTCGCCACCGACTCGTCTTTCATGCCGGCCGCCAGATCGAGTTCGCCCTCCTTCGCGAAGCCCGGCGCCAGTTTCCCCGTACGCGCGTTCACCGCGATCAGGAAGCCGTCCTCGGTGCCGAAGTAAATCGAGGGCGGGCTATTGTGGTCGCCCGGCCAATACGCCAGCCCGCGCGACGTGCGCGCCGCATGCTGATGGTTGAACGTCCAGATGGTCTTCCCCGTTTCCGGCTCAACCGCGATCAGCGACTGATATGGCGTCGCAAAATACAGAACGCCATTCACCATCAAGGCTGTCGTGCCGGAAGTCCGCCGCCCGCTGGTCACCGCAGCCGGTTTGGTTTCGACCGTCCACGCCTGGACCAGTTTTGAAACGTTCCCCGGGTTGATCTGTTTCAACGGCGAGTACCGCTGCGCCCCCAAATCGCGCCCATACGCCGGCCAATCATTTTGCGCCGCGGCAACGTTCGCCCAGATCACTCCCGCCATCACACCGCAACCAATCAGCACGCTTCGATTCCGCATGGGTCCCTCTCGGCAACGGACATTATATGCCGTACGCATGCCCGGCCACGGCCGCGCTCCTACTGAACCGCTACTGTCACCGTATTGCTCGCGATCCCGTTCTGGATGATCTGTAGCGGTTGGGCGCCCGGCGTTGTTCCCGCAGGAATTTGTGCGTTCACCTGGTAGAGCCCGGGGAAACCCGGCGCCGCGCCCGCATACAGAGGCTGCACCGCGACTCCGCCGATCGATACCTGGACGGCGGCCGCAGTTTGGGGCGGCGGAACCGGCGGCGCCGCGCCCGTTTGCGCGGAAGGATTCAACGCGCCCAGCCCCGTGCAGTAGACGGAAATAATTTCGCCGGCCGCGGCCGGATTGCTTTCCGTGACAACCTGGTAGGTGATGCCGTGCTGAATCGCGCCGGCGCCGGCGCCCTGCTGGTTGAGCGTGAAAATTGCCGGTGCGGCGGCCGCCACTTGCACAGTCATCGTGCCGGTGCCGGCGCTCGACGTCAGTTGCACCTGCACGCTCCCGGTCTGCGTCTCGAAAGGAATCTGGGCGTTCACTTGCACCGGCGATGCGTACACCAGCGGGGCCGCTACGCTGTTCACTTGGACCTGCGCGTCCAGCAATTGAGTGGGAAGCGGCAGCTCGGCCGCCGCTGCGGAACCCGCGGCCAAGCTTGTCCCGAAAACGCTCACCAGTTCTCCGGGGGCCACCGTGGTGGTGTAACTGGCTGCGTTCGTCAGGCCGCCGACACTCACTGGAATGGCGAGTTTCGCGACAAAGTTACTGGCGTAGGAACTCTGCCACGCGTTTTTGACCGGGAAGTCTTTAGAACCGGTCTGGCCCGCCACAAAGACATTTCCGGCGGCATCGCTGGCGATTCCGCGCGCGAAGTCGTCGCTGCTTCCGCCCCAGTAGGTCGCATACTGCACGGCCCCGGTCTGGCCATTGAACGCCGCTGCGTAGGCATCGGCGCCGCCGGCGAGCGCCGGCTGCATGGCGTTGAGGGTAGGAAGGTCTTTGGACGTCGTCGTGCCCGCGATGTACGAGTTGCCCGCTGCGTCGGCCCTCACGCCGCTGACGTTTTCGAAGCCCGCACCTCCGAAGTGAACCGAGAAAATCAGTGCGGACCCGTCGCCCTTGATCTTGGCGGCGAACGCATCGGCAGTTGCACCCGTGGCTGAAAAGCGCCCGGACTCGCCACCGCTGGCCAGGAACGCGTAATTGGGCGAAACCGTGCCGGCGACATGCACATTCCCGGCCGCATCGAGTGCGAGGGCCGATGCGCCTTCCGCGCCGCTGCCTCCCAGGTACGTCGACCACACAAGATGCGACCCGCTCGCATCGAGTACACTCACGAAAACGTCGCTGTTACCTCCGAAACTGGGTTGCAGCGGCGCCGCGAGGGGGAAGTCCGGCGAATCGGTCTCGCCGGCGATGTACGCCCGCCCCGCCGCATCCACGACGATGGCCCCGGGGACATCGCGGCCCATCCCGCCCAGATAGGTGGAGTACAGGAGGTTTGAACCGGTGGCGTCCAGTTTCATAGCGTAGGCGTCGCCTAGTGATCCAGACACGCCCGCGGCGTAAACCGTCCCGTCGGCCGAGGCCGCGATAGGGCCCATGCTGAGATGCGGCACCGGCGTCCGGCTCCATGTGGCTCCCGAATCCAGGCTCATGAAAACTCCGTTACTGGTGGCCGCCCAGATGCGCGAATGAAGTTCCGGGTCCACCAGCAAAAAATTTACCGAGAGAGCTTGCTCCAGCCATTGGGCCTGCGTCCAGTGCGCGCCGCCGTCCGTGGTCTTGTATACGCCTAGATGGGGCGGCGGACCGCCTGGGGTTACCCCGGCGTACAGCGTTTGTGGGTTTGTAGGATCCAGTGCCAGGCCCTGGACAGGGTCGTTCATCACCGCGTTCCAGGTAGCGCCTCCATCGGTGCTCTTCATCACTCCCTTCACGCTGGCTGCGTAAACCGTGGCCGGGTTCGTCGGATCGACCACGCTCTGGCCGACCGCGCCCCCCGTTGGCGGCGTAATCACCAGGCCCGTTGCTTTCCAGGTGGCGGCTCCGTCCGTAGTTTTGAAGAGTCCACCAATGGTAGCGACGTAAAGCACCGAGGAGTTTGTCGGGTCCATTGTCAGGAAGCCTACAGCCGTGCCTCCCGGGCTTACGATACCAGTGCCGGACGGGGCCCACGTCATTCCACCGTCGATACTCTTGTAAACTCCAGGAACCTGACTGGTCCCGCCGGACACGCTCAAATACAGAGTCTGCGGAGAACGAGGATCGATCACCATCGAAGTCGGTTGCGAACTGATTCCGTTTGCGATGGAAGTCCAGCTGGCTCCGCCATCCCTGGTTATGAAGAGACCAGGACCAGCGGCCCCTGTTCCCGCATACAGAACCTGCGGATTGGTTGGGTCAGTCGCGACAAACGTCACGGAGCGGTTCTGCGGCAATGCGTTCGTGATTGCTTGCCAGTGACTCCCGTGATCGCTCGTTTTGAAGGATCCGATATCAGCCGGCGCCTGCTGGAAGGCGTTTACAGTTGGCACTCCGCCCCCAGCGGCGCCTGTGAGGTAGACCGCGCCGGCCGCATCCACGGCCAGTGCTGTCGGGCCGACCGGCAAGGCAGTGGCAAACACCACTGAGGAGCCGTCGGCGCTCAGCGCCGCCACGTACACTCGGCTCCCTGCCGTTTGGCCGGGTAACAGCATCAAGTTGGGTAGCCAATTCGTGGTGTACGTTGCAGTGAAGTAAAGGTTTCCGGTGGGCCCTAAGGCCATCGCCTTTACGAAATCGTCCCCGGGGCCGCCTAGATAAGTGGCGTAGAGCAGCGTGCTGCCGTCTCCGCTGAGCTTCGCGAGGAAGATGTCCGAGCATGGGAATCCTCCGCTGAAGGGCTCGGCGCAACCGCCGTCGCCCGGCGTCCGCTGGAAAGCATTGGCAGTGACTGGAAAATCCAAGGCGGCAGTATTGCCCGCGACATACAAATTACCGGCAGCATCCAGCGCGGTCGCTACCGTTGAACCGTTTCCGAGAAATGTCGAAAAGCTCAAAACAGGGTCAATGGTCAGGGGCAGGGTGCGATCATACGCGCCAACCCGGAACCGCACCGTAGCGCCGTGCAGCTCGTACCGGCAGTCCACGTCCCGGCCGTCCTGATACGCGCGCGGTCTGCGAAAGCGCAGCGTACCGGCCATCAGGTCGCCATCCGGACTCAGACGGAGCGCCGCGCCTGCAAATTTCAGTTCGACCCGGCGCGGATCCGCGCCCGCCGCCACCACAAAGTCGTGTTCGATCTCATCGCCGCGCGCGTGCCATGTCATGTCGATTCCGGTATACACTTGCGCGTAAGTGACTCGCTCGTAATTCGCGATGCCGCTTCTCCACCCGGCCGGATCGGCGCCTACCAGATAGTTGGTCCGGGCAACCAGGCGATGCATGCCCGCCGGCATCGTTTTTCTGGCTTTTGCCAGCCGGATTCGGACTGCGTGCGCATCAGGTAAGGTAATGACCGCCGCTTGTCGCGTGAGATATACTCGATAGCCCGCGGCCCGCGCGAAAAATGCGACCTCCGGCGGAACCTGTCCCCGATTTTCTTCGAATGTGATCGGCAGCGCCGCCGCGACAACATTGACCGCGCCAAACAGTAGCAGCATGCAGGTAAATACCCGCCGCACCCGCCTTCCAATCTGCCGGTTCGCCTCACGCATTCGGATTGTCTCGGTCACGCACTGTCTGCATCCAGCTTTCCACCCGGTTGCGCCTTGCCGGGGCAGCACTTAGAAGTGACTTCGCTTCGGTGGATTGTGTCGGCTCAACCCAGGCGGTCGCAAAAGCGCCACTTGGCGCCCCGCCCGGGCGGCCCTGCTTCGCACATCCCGGGCCATGAGGTTGAACAGCCCACCCGCTCTGGTTCCTCAATTGCGTATCCGGCAGTATGGAGACTCTCCACCCCGCACGGCTTACGCTTCTCATTTTTGCGGCAGGAGTATTCGCATTCGTTGTCTTTTCCGGCCTCATCCGGGGAGGACGGCAGCGGGTTCGCGAGTTGTACCGGGAACACGTCGGCAATCGCCATCGCGAACGCCAGTTGGTGGCCGCTGTCGCGTTCTTCCTGACATTTGCGATCGTTCGATTGCTCACACATAGCATTCGCGCGGGCCGGGGGCCCTTTCACAACCTCGAGGTCCGCGGCGAGCATATTCACCATCTGGTTTGGGGAATTTTGCTCCTTCTCGTTGTGGGTTACTGTTGGCTGCTTCAGATTGGAACCGATCAGCGCTCGCGCTCGCGATGGCCCGGACGCGCCATGTCCTTTCTGTATGGTGTAGGCTCCGCCTTGACTCTGGATGAATTCGCGCTTTGGCTGAATCTTCAGGATGTGTACTGGGAACGTCAGGGCAGAGAGAGCATCGATGCCGTCTTGCTGTTCGGAGCGCTGCTGGTCATCGGGCTGATTGGGGGCCGGTTTCTTGGCGCGCTGGGACGGGAAGCGTTGGCCCCTCTGCGGCCTGCCCGCGATTCTGTTCGAACTCACCGGTAGCGCCGCGGCGGCGGCCAGCGCGCCAACCGGGGGCAATTTTCACCCGCACGTCTCAAACTCCGCCCAGACCGCCGCATGATCGGACGCGCCGGGCGCACGGCGCGTCTCCAGATCGACCTCCGTCCTTCTGCACAGTGCCGCCAGTGGCGCGGTTGCCAGGATGTGGTCGATGCGCCATCCCCAGTTGTGACCGAACGCGTTGCGAAAGTAATCCCAATACGTGTACTGAACACGGTCCGGATAAAGCTTCCGAAACACGTCCGCGAAGCCCCAGCTGACTGCATGCCGGTACGCCTCCCGGGCATCGATATGGAAATCCGGGTCATTCACACGGCGATCGGCGTGGTACACGTCGATCGGTTCCGGCGCCACGTTCAGGTCGCCCAGCCAGATCGCCGGTTTCGTCGGATCGAGCCTCTCGCTGAAATATCGCCGGACCCGGTGAAACCATTCCAGTTTTCCCGCATATTGATCGGTCCCGACCTTGTGCCCTTGCGGAACATAAGTGTTGACGATGGGAACGCCGTCGATCACCGTTTCCAGAATGCGAACATCTTCGTTATCGGGCCCCGCGCACAATCCGTGGAACACCGCCTCCGGCTCGCGCCGGCTGAGCGTCGCGACGCCATTGTAGCCTTTCATCCCGCGGAACACGGCGTGGTATCCGGCCTCGCGAAAAGCCGCCAGCGGAAACTCGCTGTCCTGCACCTTGGTTTCCTGGAGACAAAGGACGTCCGGCTTGTTTGCCGCCAGCCAATCCACAACCAGCGCCTGGCGGCGCCGCACCGAGTTGATGTTCCAGGTAACAATTCTCATCGCAAGCTCCGGCGCCGGCTACCGGACCTTCCAACGGTTGGCGAGAGCCGCCAGCGGATCTCCCCCGTCGGGCCGCGGTTTCGGCTTGAGCTGCGGCGCGGCCGGCGTCATCAGAGCTTTCATCGAAAGCGCGATCCGCTTGCTCTCGGGGTTGGCACTCAGCACCTGAACTTTGACGATCTGTCCGGCTTTCACCACATCGCCCGGGTCCTTGACGTAGCGGTCGGACAACTCGCTGACGTGGACAAGACCATCCTGGTGAACTCCCACGTCCACGAACGCGCCAAACTTGGTCACGTTCGTGACCACGCCTTCGAGCTTCATTCCGGGCCTCAGGTCGGAGATCTCCCGGATGCCTTCCTGAAAACTCGGAGCCACGAACTGATCGCGCGGATCGCGTCCCGGCTTTCGCAGCTCTTCCAGAATGTCAGCCACGGTGTAGCTCCCCGCGGTGAGAGACGACGGATCAACCTTCTTCAGCAGTTCCCGTTCCTCGATCAGCCGTTCGATGGAAACGCCCAACAGCGTCGCGATCTGTTGCACGATCGGGTACGACTCGGGGTGGACCGCCGTCCTATCGAGCGGGTTGTCGCCTCCCCGGATGCGTAGAAATCCGGCGGCCTGTTCGAACGTTTTCGGGCCCACCCCGGGAACGGCCGTAAGTTGCATGCGCGAGCGGAAGCGGCCATTGTCGTTCCGAAACTCGACGATCTTCTTCGCCGTGCGCTCGTTCACCCCGGCGATGTACCGCAGCAGTGCCCAGGAGGCCGTATTGAGATCCACTCCCACCCGGTTCACGCAACTTTCAATCGTGGTCCCCAGCGAGTGCTCCAGTTGCCGCTGATCCACATCGTGCTGGTATTGACCCACCCCGATTGACTTCGGGTCGATCTTGACCAGTTCGGCCAGCGGGTCCTGGAGACGGCGCGCGATCGAGATCGCTCCCCGCACCGTGAGATCCAGGTCCGGGAATTCCTGCCGCGCCAGATCGGACGCCGAGTACACCGAGGCCCCCGACTCATTCACCATGACCGTGAAGACGCCCAATGCCTCTTCGCGTTTGAGGAATTCGCGCACGAACGCATCCGTCTCCCGCGATGCCGTTCCATTCCCGATGGCGATGGCTTTCACCCGATGCTTGTCGAGAAGCCCCTTTAACGTGCGGGCCGAGCCTGCGGTGTCGTTCTTGGGAGCATGCGGGTAAATGACGTCGTGCGCCAGGAGCTTGCCGGTCTCATCCACGACAGCGACCTTGCAGCCCGTGCGGATGCCCGGGTCGATGCCCAGCACGGCAATCGGGCCGGCCGGCGGCGCCAACAGCAGGTTCTGCAAATTGTCGCGAAAGACCTGAATGGCCTCGGCGTCCGCTCTTTGCTTCAGCTCCAGCCGGATCTCTCCCTGGATGGAAGTGTGGAGCAGGCGCTTCCAGGCGTCTTCCGCCGCCAGTTCCAGGTGCGGCGTCCAATCGCCGGGCTGCTTGTGGACCTGCGATTTGATGAGGCCAAGGGCTCGTGCGGGGTCCAGCTCAATCGTGAAGTACAGGATCTTCTCGCTCTCGCCGCGCCGGATGGCCAACATGCGGTGAGAGGGGATGGACTTCGCCGGCTCCCGGTAGTCGTAATACATCTGGAATTTCTGTTCGGTATCGGCCGCGTCCTCGATCTTCCGGCTGACGATGATCCCTTCGCCGAGCATCGCGTGGCGTAACGATTTACGAACATCGGCGTGCTCGCTGATCATTTCCGCAAGGATGTGCCGTGCCCCTTCCAAGGCATCGTCGACGCCGGTGACACCGAGTTCGGCATTCACAAATCGGCCGGCCCACGTCGCCAGCGGAGTGCCGCTCGGCTGCTGCTCCCAGAGGTACAGCGCCAGAGGTTCCAGGCCCTTCTCGCGCGCGATGGTTGCTTTGGTGCGCCGCTTGGGCTTGTACGGAAGATAGAGATCTTCGAGTTCGCTCTTTTCGAGGCTGGCTTCGATGCGCGCCTTCAGCTCCGGGCTGAGTTTCCCTTGCTCTTCGATAGACGCCAGGATAGTCGCCCGGCGGTCCTGCAATTCCCGAAAATACGCCAGTTTTTCCTCGATCGACCGGATCTGGACTTCGTCCAGGTTCCCGGTGGCTTCTTTGCGGTACCGCGCAATGAAGGGGACGGTGCCGCCTTCATCCAGAAGTTCGATGCTGGCGACGAGCCCCTTCATGGGGACTTGCAGGGCCTTGGCGATATGAAGGAGGACCTCGGGTGCCAGGGGTTTGAGATCGGACATGGGAGAGAAACCTCCATGATAACGGGTGCCGCCGCGGAGTCGCTTGGTGTAGGATGTCATCAGGTCGTCCAAGGAGGAATCGCATGAATGTCCGCCGCCTCGTGCCGTCCGTGAGCAGCCGGCTCCTGTCCATGGGGGCCCTCCTGTTGGCAGCCGGCCTGCCGCAGCCGGTTCACGCGTCCAGCGTAGACCTCTCGAAGTTCAGGCGCATCGAGCCGCAGTTCATCGCGGCGCTGGGGGACCCCGGCGCCACCTCCGGCAACGGCGCGCAAGCCTGGGGCTTCTGGAACCAGGACCCGGGCCCGCGCGCTTGCAAGCTGGACCACTACCCTCAATTGAAGGCGAACGGCGGCGTGGCGCCGTCGCAGTGGAAATTCGACGCGAAGGACTGGTGGCTGGAGGAACACGGCTTGATCATGGAGAAGCCGACCTTCCCCCTGCCTCCTGGCAAATACCTCGTCACAGGCGACCGCAACGTGACGACCGTGCTGACCATTCATCCTAAGGACAAGGACGGCAACGAGCGGTGGGAGCTCGCCGACGGAGCGACCCTCTACGATGTCACCCATCTCGGATGCCGCTCCGCCCGATACACGCCGGAGACGGGTAACAACTCGTGCTCGCCCGCGAACGTTCAGACCA
>DATGII010000131.1:0-12957 GCA_035295805.1 Bryobacteraceae bacterium
ATGCCGAGCGCATCACTCGGCGTGGCAAACCCGACGGTCGGCGGGATACCCGGCGGAATTATTTATGAATCCACTTGCAAATGCAATTTCGCCAGGAATTACCCGTATGCTTTCGGGCCTCGCTTGGGAGTCGCATATCAGATCACACCGAAGACAGTCTTCCGCGGCGGCATCGGCGTGGCATACGACGGAACCGCAACAGCCGCGACCGGCACTGCGAGCGCGAGCGCCAACAATGCCTTTCAGGCGCCTGGTTTCGGCGAGGCCGCGATGCAGTTCGCCTCAGGTGTGCCCCAGGGTTATGTCCTCCCCTGGCCGAATTTTTCCCCCGGAGCTTATCCGAATCCGAATTTCCCGGCCAACTTGAACGGGCCGGCTTCAATTGTCGATCAAAACGCGGGGCGTCCGGCCCGGCAGGTTCAATGGAGCGTCGGGATTCAACGCGAGATCACGAGCAACACCGTGATCGAGGCGGCGTACGTCGGCAACCGCGGCGCGTGGTGGCTCAGTCCCGTTCTGGACAATTACGACGCCATCTCCCTGGACAGGCTCAAAGGCGTGGGAATCGATATCAATAATCCCGCGGACCGGGCCATCCTGCGGGCCCCGATCGGCTCTCCTGCGGCCGGCCGCTTCCAGAACCAGCTGCCTTACGCCGGTTTCCCGTTGACCTCCACGGTGGCGCAATCCTTGCGGCCGTATCCCCAGTTCAGCAGCGGCTTGGCTCCGCTTTGGGCGCCGCAGGGGCGCACCTGGTACGACTCTCTGCAAGCCAAAGCGACGCAGCGCCTCTATAAGGGCCTGGAAGCTCAGTACGCTTTCACCTGGGCCAAAGAACTCCAGATGGGGACCGAGTCAGTGGGAGTCGCACCGCCGGTCCCCGTACTGGTTGACGTTTTCAATCGAAATCTCGACAAGACGCTGTCGGGATTCTCGCGTCCGTTCGTCAGCGTGATTTCGGTCAACTATCGCGTGCCGGCCCCGAGCGGAAACAAAATCGTTTCGCAGGTCGTCCGCGACTGGGCCGTAGGCAGCCTGCTGACTTACGCGAGCGGATTGCCGATTCTTGCGCCTGCGGCTACCGGGCAGAACATCAGTACGCTGATGTTCCGGTCGACCTTCTACAACCGCGATCCAAGCCAGCCGCTGTTCTTGAAAGATCTGAACTGCCACTGCATCGATCCCACCAAGGACCTGGTCTTGAACCCTCAGGCGTGGGTAAATCCGACAGACGGCCAGTTCGGGAATGCCGCGCCCTACTACAACGACTTCCGCTATCAGCGGCGGCCTTCGGAATCGATGAGCTTGGGCCGCGTATTCCAGTTCGGCACCGAAGCTCACCCGATGCGATTCACGGTTCGCATGAACTTCACCAACATATTCAACCGGCTCCAGATGTCTAACCCGACGACGAATCCCTCGGCGCCGACCGTGAGGAACCCGGCCACCGGGCTTCTGACCGGTGGATTCGGATTCATCAATTACATCGGGGGGAGCACGTTCCTGCCCTCACGGCAAGGCACGCTGGAGATGCGGTTCTCCTTTTGATTAGAATTGCCCGGCGGCCCCGCGGCCGCCTCGTGATCCCCGCGAAGCGGAGCTAGCTCGAATGAATAGAACGTGGCAACGATACTTCTTGATGGCGGCGATAGTTACTGCGGGTTCGCCCTCCGTATATTCCCAGTGGCTGGGTTATCCGACAAGCAATGTTCCCCGGACTGCGGATGGAAAGCCGAATCGCGCCGCTCCAGCGCCGCGCGCCGCCGATGGAAAGCCCGACTTTTCCGGGATGTACGGGTGGATTAACATCGGAACCTGGTGCGGGGCTGAGTGCACGGACACGCAAGTTTCCCGCGAGTTTATCAATATTGCCGCTACTCTGAAGAATCCTCTGCCGTACCAGCAGTGGGCCGCCGAGCTGGTCAAGAAGCGCCGCGTCGAGCAGGGGCTCGATCCCAATGTGCATTGCATGCCGCGAGGCGCTCCTCGCATCTGGACCGACGATTATTACAAGCGCATTTTCATGGTCCCGGGCCGCATGATCATCCTGACCGAGCGCAACATGCAGTACCGCCAGATTTTCCTCGATGGCCGAGCGCTGCCGAAAGATCCCAATCCGACCTGGAACGGCTACTCGATGGCGCACTGGGAGGGAGAGACACTGGTGGTGGAGACCAGCGGCTTCCGCGACGACCTTTGGTTGGACGCTCAGGGCAATCCGCTGACCGAGCAAGGCAAAATGACGGAACGTATCCGCCGTCCCAATTACGGCAATCTCGAAGTCGAGATTACGATTAACGATCCGAAGGCGTACACCGCGCCCTGGGCGGTGAAGCTGAACCAGCCTCTGGTGCTCGACACCGAACTCATCGACTACTACTGTCTGGAAAACGAAAAAGACTCCACGCACATGCGCCAACAGGATCCGATCCGCACTCCGCAGTAGTTCTCCGGGGAGTGCGCCTCTAACGGGCTGCCGGGGACAGTCCTTTGAAGATTAGTTTCTGCATGCCGGCGGTAGTCTGCGCGATGTAGATGTTGCCCTTGGAATCCGTCGCGATCTCATGACCCGGACCGATGATGCCGGGAGTGTCGATCTTACCGAGGATCTCGAGGTTTTTGCGGTCGAGGACGTAAATTCCCTTACCCCCGCCCACATAGAGGAACTGCTGGTCGGGCGAGAGAGCGAGGTCGCGCGCGAACGGCTCGCCCGTTTGGACCAGTTGTTTCAGGAATTTGCCGTCCCTTGTGAACATTTGCACGCGCCGGTACTCGCGGTCGGCCACATACACCGTGCCGTCATTGGCAACGCGGATGGCATGCACGATGCTCAGTTGCCGCGGTCCAGGATCGGAGAAACTTGCGGGGGTGACAATCTGGCAATGGTCATCGTCGACCGGCTTTTCGCCGAACGCGCCCCACATGCGCTTGAACTTGCCGCTGTCGGCATCAAAGACGGCGATGCGGTGATTGCCATAACCATCGGCCACGAACAGCTCGTTGGTAGGAGGATAGACCCATTCGTCGGCAGGCCGGTGCAGGTTTTGCGTATCGGCATTGCCCTTGCTTTGATTGCTGTGCCCGATTTGCATCACGAACTTGCCATCCTGCGTGAACTTGAGCAGTTGGTCATCGGCGACCGGCTTCAGCCCGGGCAGTCCATTGGTGGGGCAGTTATTTCCGCCGAGCCACACGTAGCCTTTGTAATCGATATGGATGCCGTGCTCGCGCTGCGGCCACTCATAGCCATTACCGTCGCCGCCCCACGCCTTGAGGTAGTTGCCTGCCGAATCGAAGACGATCACCGGCGGCGCCGCCAGGGTCTTCTGCTCCGGTTTCAGAGTGCGCGGCCGGTGAAGAACCCAGACATTGTCCTTGCCGTCAATTGCGATGCTCGACGGATCTCCGAGTTTCCACTGCGGGGGCACCTTGGGCCATTCGCGGTCCACTGCGAACAGGGGCAGACTGCGAGTTTTGGCGGCGTGAACCGTGCCGGGTGCGATCGCGATCCAGTTCTCTTTGATAGCCGCCGCCCCGGCAATCGCGATCAGAGCTAGCCCAATGAGATGCCAACGTTTCATGATGTCCTCCCCAAGCAGCGGAACTTGAGCGCCCCGTCCGATTCGCGGTTAAAGAACTATATCATTGATCGAGGTGAGGAGAACACACGTGCAGCCGGTTTCGGTCCAGACACGATGATCGACGGTGTCGGGTTCCGACCGTATGTAATCGCCGGGATAAAGCTTCCTGGCATCGATCATCAGTTCGCCGTGAAGCAGGTGCAATTCTTCCACCCCCTGGTGGCGATGCGGCGGGTACTCCGCTCCCGGCGCCAGGCGGACCAGCATGCTGACACGTTGTCTCTCGGTATCGGTCGCGAGGAGCTGGCAGGAAATGCCGGGCGCCGGCTCTTCCCATTCCGGCCTCGACGACACTCGGAACGCTGGCGAGAATGGAGGCGTGCCCGTCTCCGGCGCGATTCGCTCAGCGACTCGTCCCCACAAGGGTGCGGATGGCCGGAGCACGTCGGTTGGCCAGGATATGAAGGATTCGGTAATTGGACGGAGCGCCTCAATTTCCCGGCGACATTCGGCGCAGCCTGAGATTTGTGCTTCCACGACCGCAATCTCGCTTGCGGGAAGGGCCTGCAACAGGTGCAGCAACACCAGATCCAGATGCTCTTGATCGTGCTGACCCGATTTGAAATTCATAGGGTCCTCACCGTCCCAGCGAGCGCCTGCCGCAGCTTGCCCAGTCCGGAACGGATCCGTGTCTTCACAGTTCCGGTAGGTTGGTTCAATCGTGTTGCGACTTCCTCGTACGTTAACTCGGAGAAGAATGCCTCCTCAATCGCCCGCCGTTCTTCGGGCGTGAGCAGTTGCAGCGCCGCTCGTAAAAGGCGGCCCTGTTCTTCCAACTCACAGACCCGGTGCGGATCATTCGACGCCGCCACGACCGGGGTATCCGGATATTCGTTGACCCTTTTTTTCCGGTGCTCGAACCGCAGCCGGTCGATCGCCCGGGAGCGCGCCTGATTCATGATCCATCCGACAACAGACCCGTTTGCCGGATCGTAAGACGCGGCTTTACGCCACACATCGTAGAACACATCCACTGTCAGTTCTTCAGCGGTCTCGCGATTGTTGGTAATCCGGACTATCAATGTGAAAACGATTCGATGCGTCTGCTCGTACAGGGAGTGAAGGGCAGCCTGGTCCCCCTTAGCGATGGATTGGACGAGCGCACGCCAGTCTGCCTCGGGCACGCGAAATGTCGCATTGTTGGCATAGAGCAGGTCCCCGAGGGTTTTCGTCTGAGACTTGTGCTGGTCCGTTTTGGCACCCACGACGAAATCATCTAATGTTCAATGGCTTGCGTCAAGGGCGGCGCCTAAGAGAAATTCCACGATACCCACTAAACATCGGAACTCGTGGTTTGGATTGACCGGTCTACCGCAAGCATCGGAAGGATTCTTCCTCCCGGGCCGTCCGTCGGGGCTGCCAGGGCGCGGCGGCAATGGGTTGTGCCCGGAGCTTCAGACGGGAGTTGTATCGACAAATACCGAAGAAACGCCTCGCGCTTCAGAAATCATCGGAGAGGAACATCCCGGCTTCAACAGTTGGCGTTAATCAAAGTGGGCTGACAGGTGGTAGCGAACTCCGCTCGCGTGCCGTCGGCGCTCCGATGTGCTGCCAGCCCAAATAACAAGCTAACGCGCCCGGCGGGGACGGACAAGTGTATCCTTCCCGAAGCGTATTCCCAGGCACATCTTCCGCACGATGATGGCGCCTACAGGGATCCCGCAAATTCACGTATACTGTGAAAACGCGAGCTTTCTATGGGGAAAATACTGACCTTTTCGGGTGTTCTGGCGTTGCTGCTGGCGGCGGTTCCGGCATGGGCGCACCATTCTTTCGGCGCCGAATATGACGCGAATAAGCCGATCACGCTGACGGGCGTGGTTACCAAGGTCGAATGGACGAACCCGCATACGCACTTCTTTATGGATGTGACGGATGACAAGGGCAACGTCGCCAACTGGAAATTTGAAGGGTATCCGCCGAGCGTGCTGTACCGGACGGGGTGGAAACGAGACGTTTCGATGAAGCCGGGCGACCGTGTAACGGTGTTCGCATGGCGCGCGCGCGACGGCACCAACTGGGGGCATGGGCGCCAGGTGACGCTGGCCAATGGAACCAAGCTGTTCTGGGGGCCTCCCGCGGGGACCGGCGACGGCGGTGAGAAGCCGGCCGTCGATGTGAAATAGGGTGGATCGTATGACAGCACGCTGGTTGACTCTCTGCTCCGCGATCATGGCAGCGACGACTTTGCACGCGCAGGCGCGGCCGCAATCTTCGGCGCCGCGCGCCGCCGACGGCAAGCCGGATTTGACCGGCGTCTGGCAGCCCGGCAGCACCACTCCGGGATCGTGGGAGGACGCCAATTCCGGCAACGGGCTCGGCGGCACGGGTAAGAATCCGAACGCGCCGGTGGCGTTGAGTTCGACCGATCGTCACGGCCAGGAAGGCGCACCGTACCAGGACTGGGCCGCCAAGAAAGTGCTGGAGTCGTTCAACAGCCGCGACATCGACGATCCGACGGCCCGGTGCCTGCCGGCCGGAATCCCGCGGCTTTATTCGTTTGGCTTGTTTCCTGTGCAGATCGCACAAACGCCGCGGCAGATCATTATCCTGTACGAATACATGAACGTGTTTCGCGTGATCCCGCTCAATGCCAAGCATGCCGAGGACGCGGAACCGACGTACCTCGGAGATTCCGTCGGCCGCTGGGAAGGCGACACGCTGGTGGTCGACGTCAACAATTTCAACGACAAGACATGGCTCGTCGGGGGCGGGACGTTTCATAGCGATAAGCTGCACATCACCGAGCGGTATACGCGAGTCAGCAAGGATCAGATTAACTATGAGGCGGTGATGGAAGATCCGCAGGTGCTGACGAAGCCGTGGGTCTACAGGACGACCATGATGCTGCGGGAAGGCACGCGCGTTCACGAGTATGTGTGTCCGGAAAACAATCTGGATGTCGAGCGATACGAAGAGCTGCTGAAAGGCGGGATTAAATTCGGGCGCCAATGATGCGTTTGCCCTGCTGGATATCGGCGGCGTTAAGCCTCTGGGCGATCCTGGCGCACGCGCAGTCGCTCGATCCGTTAGCGGCCGATCCCCGGCATTACACCCGCGAGGTCGAGAATCCGTGGGTGCGAGTCATACGGGAGAAGATGGCGCCGCACGAGACCATGCGGATGCATCAGCATCCCGCGCCGGGTGCGGTGATCATTCTTTTGACGGACCGGCACAACCGGCTGATCGCGCCGGACGGAAAAATCCAGGAGTTGGGCGGGCGCGCCGGCGACCTGATGTGGTCCCTCCCCAGCACGCACCGCAGCGAGAACCTGAGCGACGCGGCGTTCGAAGGAGTGCAGATCGAGCCGCGAACACCCGCCGGAGCAACGGCGGCGGCGTTCGTGCCGGGTAAGCTGGACGCGGCGGCGATCGACCCGGAGCATTATCATGTGGAATTCGAGAACGAGTATGTCCGTGTGCTGCGCGTGACGATCGGCCCCCACCAAAAACTACGCCAGCATACACATCCGAATGCCGGAGCGGTTCTCGTGCAATTGACTGATCAAAACCTGCGGCTCACGCGGGCGGATGGAACGTCGAGCTTGAGCAAATACCCATCACGCGTGGCCCGCTGGGTAGAGCCGGGGCCCGCGCACCAGGATGAGAACCTGGCGGATACGCCGCTGCGGTTCATCCGCGTCGAGCTAAAGCTGGCAAGCGGCGCCGCGAAGTAACCGGGCGGGCGTTTGCCCCGGCCCCTTGAAAAGCAGACAATAGAGTCTTATAGTGCAAATGGAGGCAGTGTCGCTTTTCCGGGAGGATCTATGAAAACACTGTGGGGCTTCGCAATCGGGGCCGCCTGGATTCTGGTGACCGGGTGCGCGGGTCCAGCGCCGATCAAGCCGGGCAGCCCGGCCTTTTTCTGGGCTGTCGCCAATGAAAGCTATCGCACCGGCGACCTGTTAAAAGCAGATGCCACGCTCGTGGAGCTCAGCGCGGGGGACCATGAGTACGCGGCGCGCGCGCAAATCTGGCAGATGGTGGTGTCGGCCGGCATCTCGCGGGGACTATGGGAGCTCGCCGATGCGTACCAGTCCGGAAGCGAGGTGAATCCAGCGGGATTCCGCGCCGAGGCATCGCGGTTGCGCAGCATGGCGGCGAATACGGCGCTCGAATTCACACAAGCGCTGCGAAATTCCTGCGAGATTCAGGAAGTGTCGGTGCCGCTGGCATTCGGGTTTCCTCCGGGGTTCGCGGAGCGTCCGCCGGCGCTGGCGCAAATCGCGGCTGGCAAATGGCTCGCCGATACGGGGCGTGAGGCGCTGGAACGCGCGATGCTGGAACGCGGAGTAATCCTGGCGGCGTCGGCGGCGGTGGGTAAGCCCGGTGATCCAGTTCATGCGATGACGGCATTTGGCGCCGCGCCGGTGGCGGTTCCGCGCCAGACGTTCTTTTATCAAATGGCGAATCTACTGTTCGAACAATCCGGTCTATTCGATGCCCAGCATATCGATCGGCCGGACCGCCAGGCGGTGATGTATCAAGTGGCGCTGGCGGCGCTCCGTGCCATCGAACAATCCGATGACGCCGAGGCCTTGGCCACGCGCATCCACGACGCCCTGAACAAACTCCCGCGTTCGTAAGGCGCATACGTGTTGGGAGCCAGGTCAGGAAGAACACACCGGCGGCATGGCGGCCGGCGTTGCTTGAACGGCGCGAAGCTCTTCGGCGTAGTGGGCCAAGCGATCCGCCACCAGGCGATGGAGCGTGCCGAC
Source organism: Bryobacteraceae bacterium (assembly GCA_035295805.1). Lineage (GTDB taxonomy): Bacteria > Acidobacteriota > Terriglobia > Bryobacterales > Bryobacteraceae > PSRJ01. The sequence continues at coordinate 8,360 of DATGII010000131.1, forward strand.
CGGGTAGACGCCGGAGGCATCGGGTTCTCCGGCCGGCACACCCGTCAATAGCTCCAGGGCATCATCGACTAGTTCCGCGGTCCAGATATGGAATTTTCCCTCCGCGACCGCTCCCACCACATCATCGCGCAACATGAGGTTGCGCCGGTTGGCGGCAGGCAGGATGACACCCTGCGTGCCCGTGAGGCCGCGGGCGCGGCACAAATCAAAGAAGCCTTCGATTTTCTGGTTGACACCGCCGACGGCCTGCACCTGGCCGTGCTGATTGGCGGAGCCGGTCACGGCGATGTCCTGGCGTAGCGGCGCGCCGGATACCGCCGAGAGCAAAACGCAGAGCTCGGCTACCGTAGCGCTGTCTCCATCCACCATGCCGTACGACTGCTCGAAAACCAGACTGGCGGATAAGCTGAGCGGCCCGGCATGGCCGTACTTCTGCAACAGGTATCCGCTGAGAATGAGAACTCCCTTGCCGTGGATGGGGCCGCTGAGCTCGACTTCGCGGTCGATGCTGATGATTCCTTTCCGGCCGGGTGCAACGGCGGCGGTCAGCCGGACGGGATGGCCGAACGCGTAGTCGCCGATGCCGAGCACGGAAAGACCATTGATGCGGCCGACGGCGGAGCCAGCGGTGTCGACCAGGACCGTGCCTTTGACGAGCGATTCCTGGAGGCGCTCCTCGAGGAGGTTGTTGCGGTAGCGGCGGGCCTCCTCGGCCGCGCGGACGTCGGCGGCGGTGACGATGGGATGCGCAGCCTGCCGCGCGCGATGCGCGGCTTCGCGCACCAGATCGGCAATTTCGCCAAAACGGGTGGAGAGCTGATCCTGCTCCTCTAACGATCGCGAGCCGAATTCAATGACGCGGGCGACGGCGCCCGCATTGAACGAGCCGGCATTTTCGAGTCGGGCAATCGTATTCACGAACCGGGCATAGGCGCGCTCGGACTCGGCATCGCGCGGCATGCGGGTAGTGAATTCGGCCTTGATCTTGAACAACTTTTGAAAATCCTCATCGTATGCGAACAAGAGGTAGTAGAGCATCGGGCTGCCGATCAGCACTACTTTTACGGAGAGCGGCACGGGCTCGGGATCGAGCGTCACGGTGCTCATCAAACTGAGCTGCGCACCCAACTCTTCGATTTTGGCGACGCCGTCCTTAAGCGCGCGCTTGAGGCCTTCCCAGGCGAACGGATTCAGCAGGCATTCACGGGCGGGAATGATGAGATAACCGCCGTGGGCGCGATGGAGGGCGCCGGCCTTGATCATGGTGTGGTCGGTGATCACGCCGGTCCAGGTGGCCTGGTGTTCGATGCGGCCGGTGAGATTATGGTAGGTTGGGTTCGTTTCGACAATAACGGGCGCGCCCTTATTTTCGTCGTTGGTGACCATCACGTTGACCTGATAGCGCGCCAGAGGCTTGTCGTTGGGGGGCATGAGAGCAGCCAGGGGCTGAGGAACGGGCTCGGCTTCCCTGCCTTTGCGGAAATCATCGACATTGGCCGTAATATCCACCTGCATGGCGTCGAGATAAGCGAGGATGACAGGCTGATCGCGGTAGCGGGTGCGCAGATCGTCGAGCAGGCGGCTCGTTACGTAAGCAGTGGTCTGGCTATCGAGCGAGCGAAGGGCGTCGCGCGCGCCTTTCTCGAGCTCGCGAATCGCAACCAGCCGGTCTTCGATCTCATGCTGGACGCGATCATGGGCTTCGGCGATGCGGGCCTGTTTCGCGGGATCGAGTTTGGCCAGATCTTCGTCATTGAGCGGCTTACCGTCCACCACCGGGACCAGCAGCAAGGAGCCCGGACCCTTGAGGATCTGGAAGCCGGCCTGAGCAGCGCGATGCTCGATCTGTACGGCGATCTGGCGGCGGCCGGACTCCGCGGTCTGGATGACCGTGTTGCGATGATTCGTGTACTCCTCGGTCTCGAATGCTTTCGGGATTTCGGTCTTGAGCTCGTCGACGAAGGCGTCGACGTCCTGTTTCAATCGCGGCCCGCGGCCAGCCGGCAGGAGTAAGGGCAGCGGGCAGCGGGCGTTGGCGAAGTTGTAGACGTAGCAAAGGTCGGGCGGCGGCGGTTCGCTCTGCGCGCGATGCCGCAGATAGTCGCGAATCAGGGTAGTCTTTCCGGATCCGGGTTGGCCCAGGGCAAACAGATTAAATCCCTGGCTGGCGAAACTGGCGCCGAGCTCCAAAGCCGCCACGGCGCGAGGCTGGCCGAGCACCTCGCTCAAAACCGGGAGGTCTTCCGTGGTCTCGAAGCCGAGCGCCACGGGATCGCAAACACGCCGCAGATCTGTCACGGCGACTTCAGCGACATGGCTCATCAACTCGAATCTAGCGCCATGCACGGATCGAGGCCAGGCCCAGGGGCGGGCGGCGCTCCGGGCGCCGGTTCGGCCGATTTGATCAAGGGAGCGCGATGGTTTAACGGGCGCCGGTCGCCTTTTCGATTCCCAGGACCTTGCGCACCAACGTGATCCATCCCAATCTGGACCGGGAATGGACGCCATCGGTTTTGATGCTCAAGGCCGGTCCGGCGCTGGCGGTCTGAATCGCGATTACCTTGACCAATGGATTGCGGCGCTTTAAGAGGCCGGCGAGCTCGGCAGTCCGCGGCAAAGTCAAATTGACAATCGCCAGGTTGATGCGGATGGCGAGATCGGCAAGCAGTTGTTCCGCCTGGGGGCCGGTGGTGGCGGGCACGGTTACAAAACCCCCGGCGCTCAACGTGAGCCCCAGCCACACTAGAAATCCGAGGTCGTCATCGACAATCAGAATGGCCGGCGGCGATTCCTTCGGAGACGATGCCATCATCCCCGCCGAGCGTGCATCGCACGCATTCCGACGTGGACTTGAAATCCGCTGGTCCGCACCATTTGCGCGGATGCAGCCGGTCGCCCGCCGCGGGTCCGAAATTCATAGCGGGTAATTTTGAGGGTGCTTTCTTTGTGGGTGCTCCGGGTGACGCGTCCGGAGATGACGAGATGAAGCGGCGATACTCCATGGATCCGGAGCGGCCAGTCCAACGAGAGTTCCAAATCGGCCCCGACGGGTAGAATGCGATCGGCGCTGAAACGAACGTTCCCCTGGCTAAACTCTTGAGTCTTACCCGGACCACGCTCCAGCACCTGGCCGCCACGAACGAGCTTGTAAGAGAGATCAAATTGAACCGGGTATCGGTTCACCGCGGATCCGATTTTGCGAAGCTCGGAACCCGCGCGGGCCGGCCGGGGAGTGACAGTGGGGGACACGACACGGCTCCTTTCTCGGTACGTTTATAAAGAATCAGTACCATGGGACCCCATCGTGGGCAAGGCATTTTGAAACATTTGATGCAGGAGAAGTACCAGACCCGGCATGATTGCTTAGAACTGCCATAAGGTGGGAGATCCTGCGAGGGCGGAATATTCCGATACGGGGTGGCTGGCAGGGCCGGCGGCAGCCGAAACCAGCGACGGGGCTGGCCGGCATTTTCATCAGTGCGCCAAATGGGTCAGCACTTTGCCGGGAAGTGCTTGCGTCATCCTGCCTTCATCGACGACGGGAACACCGTTGACCAGTACGAACCGCATGCCCTCGGAGAGCTGATTCGGCATGTCGAAAGTGGCGCGGTCGCGAACGGTTTGTGGGTCGAAAATCACGACGTCGGCCCACATTCCGGCTTTGAGTACGCCGCGGTCGGCCAGGCGCATGCGCTGGGCCGGAAGGGCGGTGAATTTGCGAATCGCGTCCTCCAGGGACAGGGCGTTATCCTCACGCACGTATTTGCGCAACACGTGGGGGAAGGCGGCGTAGGCGCGCGGGTGCGGATGCTCGCGGCCGAGCAGACCGTCGGGAGCGGTCCCTTGCGAATCGTTGCAGAGGGAGACCCACGGCTGGCGCAGCGCCAGCAGGACGTCCGGCTCCGACATTACAAAGAAGGCGACAGAGGTGAATGCGTCATCCTCGATCAACAGATCGAACACGGCATCGATCGGATCTTTATTCCAGATTTTGGCGATTTCGGCAATGGTCTTGCCTTCGAGCGGGACAAGCTTGGGGTTCTGCACGGCTCCGATGATGAATGCTTCGGGCCCGGTCACCTGCTGCCACTCATTGTTCCATTCGCCGGAAGGCGTTTCCATCTCCCGTCGAATGCGCGCGCGCAGGGCCGGGTCCTTCAACCGCGCGATGAGCTGAGCGTCGCCTCCCTCGTGCGCCCAGGGAGGCACGATGGCGGAGAGAGAATTAAAGGCGGCGGTGTAGGCGTAGGTGTCGGCGGCAACATCGATGCCCGATTCGCGCGCCCGCTCGATGCGGGCCACGATCTCGGGCATCTTCCCCCAATTGGCTTTACCGGCAGCTTTCAAATGCCAGATCTCCACCGGGATGTGCGCCTCGCGGCCGACGCGGAAGGCCTCATCGAGGGCGGCATCGATGGAATCTCCTTCGTTGCGGATGTGCGAGGCGTAGGCGCCGCCGAACTTGGAGGCTTCGGAAGCGAGCGCGATCAGCTCCTCGGTAGAGGCATAGGGCGCCGGAGCATACTGCAAGGAGGTGGACAGACCGACCGCGCCGTCGCGCATGGCTTCGCGCACCAGCGCTTTCATGCTCTCGAGCT
>DATGII010000132.1:0-2335 GCA_035295805.1 Bryobacteraceae bacterium
GGCCGTGAAATCTTCCTGCTTGGCAGCGCGGCCGTTGAAGACCGTCAGTTCCTTGAAATAGAGCTCATAAAACGGCAGAGCGCCTTCGGTCGCGCTCGAGATTCCGAACATCAGGATGCGCCCGCCCGGCCGCGCCATGCGAATCGCGTCGGCAAGCGCCGTCATGATTCCGGTGGCCTCGATTACCACATCGGCGCCGCGCCCATCGGTAGCATCCAGCACCTGCTGCGCGGTTCCCTTCCCCGGCTCGACGGTCACATCGGCGCCCAGAGAGCGGGCCATCTCGTTTTTGAAGGCGCTGCGGCTGATACCGATCACGGTGCGCGCGCCGCGCGCCTTTGCCAGTTGCACATGCAGTTGGCCCGACACCCCGAGCCCCATCACCACCACCGACTCGCCCAGGAATAATGGCGTCTGCCGCTGGGCGTGCAAGCAGGTAGTGGCGACCTGGATCAGCGGCGCCACCCGGCTGTCGATTGACCCCGGAAGCCGGAACAACTGGCGCGCTGGAACCGAGAGATATTCGGCGAAGCCCCCATCGGTATCGCGGCCGATTAACTTACCGTTCGGGCATAAGTTGGTTTGTCCCACGCGGCACTGGTAGCACGTGCCGCAGAACAGCACCGGATCCACAATCACGCGATCGCCGCGCGCGAAGCCGGCGGCCAGGTCGCCGCCCGCGATCTCGCCGATCATCTCGTGGCCCATAATCAGCGGATACCGCACCGGAATCGCGCCGGTAAAAATCTTGAGATCGGTGCCGCACAGGCCCGTGTGCGTGATGCGCACCGACACTTCGCCCGGCCGGAGCGCAGGGATCGCCACCGAACCGGCCGCCAATGCGCCCGGCGCCGTCAGCACCATGGCCTTCATCGCAGCAGCTCCCATCGCGTTCAAGGCTCATGATACACGACCGCGCCCCGCGCCCGCGTGGTCCACTTTCATCTGCCGTTGCTATACTGCTTACTGACTCACTCAGTGATCTCAGGTAGCCCAAGTGCATGAAGATCCATTAATCTTAGGAGGGCGGCGTGTCAGTCGTGCCGCTTGATCATAATAAAATCGCCACTGCCGGATGGGCCTATCGGACCAACACCCGCGGCTGGGTAATCTACCGAAACCCCGAAACGGGACGCTGGCACACCCGCGTCGAGGCCCTCGACATTATTGAAGGCAGAGTGGCGCCGCTTCCTCCCGACGATGCCGGTGAAGCCGGTCCCTCCGGCAATCACCGGCGCTAGGCGCCTGGAGCGAGCCGCCGCACCGCCTCGCGAATCGTGCGCTCGCCCACTGCCGAAAAGCCCAGGATGAATTCGCCGGCTGCGGGCTTGCCCATGTAATACATCCCCGTCTGCGTTACCTGCACGCCGTTCCGCTCCGCCGCGGTCCCGACATCTGACCCGGCTTCGAATCTCACCGTTAGATGCATTCCCGCGGCATCGCCCCGTACTCTGACGCCATTGCCGAAATGCCGCACCAGGGACTCGAGCAACGCATCGCGCCGCCGCTTGTAAAGCCGCCGCATCCTCCGGATGTGCCGCTCCAGGTGCCCCTCCCTGAGAAAATCGGCCAACGCCGCCTGCTCGAGCAGGGTCGTGTGCCGGTCCGTCATCCATTTGGCCCTCGTAAACGGTTCGATCAGTTCCAGCGGCACCACCATGTAGCCGATCCGCAGCCCCCGGAACATCACGTTGGAAAAGGTTCCGATATAGATGATCCCGCCGCCATCCGCCAGGCTATGCATGGCCGGCAGTGGCGGGCCGCTGTACCGGTACTCGCTGTCGTAGTCATCTTCTATGATGACCGCGCGCCGCGTTCGTGCCCACTCGATCAGTTCCAGCCGGCGCGCCAGGGACATGGAGACGCCCGTCGGAAACTGGTGCGAGGGCGTTACGTGAACCAGGCGCGTCCTCTTGCTGAGCCCGCCCGTCGAAGCCCCGGAGTCAGTCACCGTCATCCTCCGCAGCCGCGCGCCATGGGCAAGAAACAGCTGCCTCGCACCAACGTAGCCGGGCTCTTCCACCGCCGCCTCATCGCCCTCATCCAGCAGCAGCCGCGCACATAAATCCAGCCCTTGCTGCGAGCCGTTCACGATAATCACCTGTTCCGGAGCGCACCGGACCGCCCGCGTTCGCGCCAGGTGAGCCGTGATCGCCGCCCGCAACGCTTCATTGCCGGCGGGATGCGCTCGTTGATCGAAAATCGCCGGTGAAGCCCGCCGCAAGTGCCGTGAGAGGAGCCGCCGCCACAACGGGAACGGAAACCGCATCAGGTCGGGCCCAACATGGGAAAGGTTGAGCGGCCGTGCCGCCGCCGGAAGCCTTTGAATGTCGCC
>DATGII010000133.1:0-10291 GCA_035295805.1 Bryobacteraceae bacterium
TCCTGCCGCGCCGGCGTGAAGAGCTCTAATGCGGCGTGCTGGGTCGGCTGGGTCTCTCCCGTGATCGGACGCGAGAAGGAGGAGGTGAACTGGTTCGTCACGTTCGGCGAAAAGATGTGGCGCTCGCCTACCGTCAGAAAATTGTTGTGCGTCACATCGAAGGTCGGCCATAGCCCCAGCCCGGTGTAATTAGTGCGGCTTCCGTAGTCGATCTGCCACCGCCCAAACAGCGAATCCTTGGTCGAAATGTTCCAATCCACGCGCGCCAGGCCGAAATTCTCCGGCGATCGCTGCGCGCCCACGTAGTTGTACAGGCCGACATCGGGACTGATTGAGGGACCGTTCGGAAGCGGGTACAGCGCCAGCATCGCCGCCGAGGCCGGGTTCACCTGATATTGCTGTCCGCTGACGATTCCCTGATGCACGGCGGCGCTGGGCACAAAGTTTGGGTACGTGGTATCCAACACCTGCTGGATGCCTTCATAGTTGACGAAGAAGAAGATCTTGTCTTTCTTAATGGGTCCGCCGAGGCTGGCGCCGAACTGGTTCCGGCGGAATGGCGGCGGGGAGCCGCCGTCGAAAAAGCCGCGCGCGTCCAGGGCGCTGTTGCGGAAGAATTCGTAGGCGGATCCATGATAATTGTTGGTGCCCGATTTGCTTACGGCGTTGATCGCGCCGCCGTTGCCCCCGTACTGGGCGCCGTACGTGCCGGTGAGCGTCTGGAATTCCGCAATCGATTCAATACCCAGCGACGTGCCCGTCACGTCGCCCCCCGCATTGCGCTGCCACCAGTTCAGCATTGACTCGCCGTCCAGCATGTTGGCATACCCCTCCGGACGGGTGCCCGAGATGGAATATGCGGGCGCCACCGATGTCAGGGCGCTGCTTCCTCCTGCCGGATAGGTCGCCACGCCGGGCGCCAGCAGGATTAATTGCTCGAAGTTGCGGCCGTTGAGCGGCAACTCCCGCATTTGTGTCTGATTCACCAGAGCTGAAAGCGTCGAGTTTGTCGTCTCCACCTGCGCGGCGTTGGCTTCCACCGTCACCGTCTCCTGCGTTTGCCCGACCGAAAGCTGCAGATCGATTACCGGAGCGCTCCCCACTGTCAGCGCCAGTCCCGACCGCACCGTCGTCTGAAATCCGGTTTTCGATCCACGCACTTCGTAAGTGCCGATCCCCAGATCGGGAATGTTATAGCGTCCTTGCGCATCGCTCACCACGCTCCGCGCCGTGCCCGTCGCCGTGTTGCGAATCTCAACAGAGGCGCCGGGAATGGCGGCGCCGGAGCTATCCGTAACCGTCCCGGAAACACTGGCAGTGGCCGCCTGGGCGTGCAACCGCCCCGTGTTTACAAATCCCACCATCAGACCTATAAGGGTATACAGCACGGCATTTTTCATTTCGAATCGAACCCCCTCTTTCGAAACCTCAGACCCTGCTCGGCCTTCGTTTACACGCCTCGACAAGCAGGACTACAGCGGTATGCTCGGATACTATCCTCGAGGGGGCCTGAAGTCTATAGTCCGTGATTGATACTGAATATCTCCGCGGCTGATTCTGGTCCGGTGGGAAAGAACGCGCCTCACACCGAACCATGGGGTTCAAAACCAACCTTGACACCGTCCCGCTCCGGTCTCTAAGCTTGTTTTAATTGATGATCTCCCGCCTCCGTTACCGCCGGGCTATCCTGGTTCTCTTCGTTCTCCTGGCAGCGGGCTCCGTCTACCAGTTCGCCCAGCAGCGCCCGCCCAAGCCGCGCGGCGGCGACGTCATTCCGCTGCGCCAGGTCTCCGATCCTTATCCCGTCTTTAACGGCCTCGCGGTGGACCCGGTGAACAATCTGGTCGCGATGAGCGATGTGAATCGCAAGAGCCTGCTCAGCTACGATCGCAGCGCCGATTCCGCCGGCCCCGGCATTACCGCGCCGCGCCGCCAGGTGTTTGGGCCGAAGACCAACATCGGCTTCATCGCCGGTGTGATGGTCGACCCGCAGCGGCGCGAGATCTATGCGGTTAATAATGATATCGAAGACACCATGGTGGTAATGCCCTATGATGCGGGAGGCAACGCCGAGCCGTCGCGCATTCTCTCGATTCCTCACCAGGCGTGGGGCCTCGCCATGAGCCGTGCGCATGACCAGATCGCCATCACCGTCGAGTTGCAGGAAGCGGTGGTCTTTTATAAGCGCGACGCCCGCAACGTCGTGCCGCCGCTGCGCTCCATCCGCGGCGCCAACACCGGGCTGGCCGACCCGCACGGCATTTTCTGGGACGACCGCCACAATGAAATCGCGGTCGCCAATCACGGCAATTACCGCGGCCTCATTAAAGATGTCGGCGCCGGCTGCGTCCCCACCGGAACTGCCGATCCGGAAGGCGGCGCCGTCCTCCCCTCTTCCATTACCTTCTACTCGGGAGATGCCGGCGGCGATGTGCGTCCCATCCGCAGCGTTCAGGGCGGCAAAACCCAGCTGGATTTTCCCATGGGCCTCAGCGTCGATGAAGAGCACGATGAGTTCGCCGTGGCCAATAATGGCGGCAACTCGATCCTCGTCTTCTCGCGCACTGCTTCGGGCGATGTGGCGCCCGTACGCGTGATCAACGGTGAAAAAACCGGCATCAACCGGCCCATGGGCGTTGTCATCGATGCTCGCAACAACGAACTGTGGGTTTCTAATTTCGGCGATCACACGGCCCTCGTTTTCGACCGCCTCGCCAACGGCGATGTCGCGCCCAAGCGCATTATCCGCACCGCGCCCGCCGGAACTCCCACCCCGGGCTTCGGGAATCCTCAGACGGTAGCCTACGACAGTACCCGCGACCAGTTGCTCGTGCCGAATTGAGTGGCGCAGCCGCGCGTTGCGGTTTTCGCCAGGATGGCGAATGGAGACATGGCCCCGGCCCGCGTGATCACCGGCGCCGCCACCAAGTTGGCGCGCACCGTTCATGGCATCGCATACGACCCCGATCACGACCTCATCTACGTGCCCAACCCCCTGGCCGACGCCGTGCTGGTTTTTCGCGGCAGCGCCGACGGCAACCAACCGCCCATCCGCGTCATTCAAGGCTCCTGCACGCGACTGGTTGTGCCTCACGCCGTGAGCCTCGACCTGGAACACCACGAGATTCTGGTCGCCAGCCTGAGCAACCGCACCATCGCCGTTTTTCCCTGGGATGCCAACGGAAACGTCTCCCCGATCCGCTACATTAACGGACCCAAGACGCGGCTCGGCCACGTGGTGGGCCTCGGCGTCGATACCAGGAACAACCTGCTGGCCGTAGCCAATTCCGAAGAAATCCTGTTCTTCAACCGTACCGATAACGGCAACGTCGCGCCTCTCGGCGAGATCAAAGGTCCGAATACCGGCATCGGCGACGAGCCTTGGGAACTGCAGATTTATAAGAGCCAGATCTTTCTCGCGACTTCGAACCACCTGCACATCAACCTGTATTCCGGCGTCACGCTGAAAGACGGCTACAACACGCCGCCGGAAGATCCGTGGCTCAATCCGGAGTTGGGCTTTATCGGCGTCTGGAACACGACCGACCGGGGCGATGTCGCCCCGCACGCCCTCATCAAGGGGCCGTTCAGCCAGATTCTACATCCGACCGGTTTGGCGCTCAATCCAAAAGATGGCGAGATCTACGTAACCGACAGCATCCGCAACGGCCTGTTCACGTACTTGGTGCCGGACTTCTTCTAAGATGAAGCGCAGCATGAATCGGGTTCTCACCACCCACGTCGGCAGCCTCTCGCGGCCCGCCGATTTGATCGGGATGTACCGCGAGCAGGCGCCCCCCGCGACGCTCGAACCGAGGCTGGCGAGCGCCGTGGCCGATGTGGTGCAGCGGCAGATCGAAGCGGGAATCGACGTGGTCAACGATGGTGAATACGGAAAACCCATGTCGGACGAGGTCGATTATGGAGCCTGGGCCACCTACATTTACCAGCGCCTGAGCGGCTTCGAGGCGCGCGACCTGCCGATGGAGGCCAGCGCCATCCAGTCGATCATGCGCGGCAGCAAAGATCGCGTGGATTTCGCGGACTTCTACGAAAGCGGCGAAGCCGGCATCCGCCCGGGAGCGCGCCCGGCGCGATTCCCGGTCAACACCGGAAGCATTCGGTACACCGGGCACGAGCTGATTCAGCGCGACATCCGCAATCTGAAAGCCGCCCTCAACGGCAAGCCCCCGGAGGAGGCGTTTCTGTCGGCGGCCGTGACGGGCGTGCCGGCGCGTCCGAGCGAATTTTACAGCCGGCCGGAGGAGCAGGCCGCCGCCATCGCGGAGGCCATGCGCGAGGAGTACAAGGCCATCACCGACGCCGGCATCAACGTGCAGCTTGATGACCCGATCCTCGTCAATGTCTACGAATGGCAATTCACGATGGGCGGCGACCAGGCGGTGTTCCGGAAATGGGCCGAGGCGCATATCGAATTGGTGAACCACGCGCTGGCCGGCATACCGGAAGAGAAGGTCCGCTATCACATCTGTTGGGGAAGTTGGAAGGGCCCGCACAGCACCGACCTGCCGCTGCGCGAAGTGATCGACCTGATCCTGAAAGTGAAGGCCGGTCAGTACTCGGTCGAGGCGGCCAATCCGCAGCACGAACATGAATGGAAGGTCTGGAAAAACGTGAAGCTCGCCGAAGGAAAGGCGGTGATTCCGGGAGTGGTCACGCACAAGACCAACGTGCTCGAGCACCCCGAAGTGGTCGCCGACCGCATCCTGCGGTATGCCGAGGCCGTAGGCAGAGAGAACGTGATCGCCGGCACCGACTGCGGGCTCGGCGGCCGCATTCATCCGCAATTGGCGTGGGCCAAACTGCGCGCGCTCGCTCAGGGCGCGGAGCAAGCCAGCCGCCAGCTCTGGGGGCGCGGCACGACACGGTAGGCCGTTGTTCTCCGACCGTCAGGCGATCGCGTTCAGACGGTAGCACCGCGCCGCGGAGCCATAGAATAGATCGGCTTTTTCGGTGCTGCTGGCGTTCTTCGCCAGCAGCTTGCATGCATTCCAGAAGACGGGATAGCTGTAGGAGATTTTGTCGACCGGAAAGTTACTCTCGAACATCGAGCGCGACGCCCCGAAGGCTTCAATGCAAGTTTGCACGTACGGGCGAAACCGGGCGGCCACCATTTCCGACGAGGGTGGCTCGGCTTCGTCATTAAAGCCCAGGCCGGTGTAGCCCTGCCCCAATCCGCCAAGCTTCACATACACGTTCGGCCGCGCCGCCAGCGCCTTGATCGATGCCTGCCATTGGGAAAACACTTCGTCGCGCTTACCGCGATAAGCGCCAATGCCGAGGACGCCGCCCACGTGGTTGGCGACGATTCGCAAATCGGGGAACGCGCCGGCGAGGTCGGCGAGTTCGCGAATCTGCGGATGATAGAGCGACACGTCATAGGAAAGGCCCAGGCGGTTGAGCACCGCCACCCCTTCGCGAAACGTTTTGTCCGCCAGCAGGCCGGCATGCACCGGCGAAGCGGGACTCACGATGGCCGGGTCCGCATCCCAGGACACGCCGTGACGGATGCCGCGAAAACGGGCGCCGCCGGCGCGCATCAATGCGGCCAGGACCGGCTCGACGCGGCTCCCTAATGTCAGGTCCGCGTGTCCTACGATCCCGGCGCAGGCCTTCGTCTTGCCATAAACCCCGCTGCTGCAGATCGCCGCCATGCCGTTGGCGAACTCGGTCTCCCCCACTGGTCGCATTTCCTCGGGGCCTTGCTCCCGGTACATGGAACGCGCTTCCATGTACACCGTCGCGACGATATTATGGCCGCTGCCGGTATCGCGCAGCAGGTCGTCCAGCATGTACCGCCATCCCGCACGCTGCCACAAGTGGTGATGCGGATCGATGATCGGCAGGTCCGGTTCGAGGACCGGCTCGGTTCGCCGTTCCAGCCAGTCGCGGCGAATCGGGTTGGCCGGCGCCGTCCCTTGTTGCGCGGACGCTCGGCGCGCCAGCGCAAGGGCCGCGGCGCCTCCGCAGAAGAGAGAGAATTCGCGCCGGTTCATACATCACCTCCGGAATACCTATTTGAATTTCCCGCCCAGGTGCGGGAGATCCCGATTGTTCTCACAGGCGGCCTCGAAGATTTCGCTGTCCGGCATCAGACTAACGTGTTCTTTGACTTGCCAGGGCTTGGTATAAGCCTTCGGGTCGTCGATTGTAATTTGAATTTCCATGTGCCCGTAGTCCGTTCGCCGAAAACGTTCCGTAACGTGCAGCGCATCCGACGTCGGCTTGCCCGTCTGATCCAACCATGTTTTCCCGTTGAAACCGCGGGTATCGACCGCCAGAGTATCGCCGTCCCATTTGCCGGTGGAATAGCCTAGGTAGGCGGGAAGAAAATCGCTGCCCAGTTCGCGCCCATCGAGGAAAATCTGGCGCCATGTATTGTCGGATTCATACAGAATTCCGATGATATCCGGTGTTTGGATCACCCTCCACGGTGGAGGTGAGGCATTGATCCTGGGTACGCCGCGCGGCAGGCAGTTTGCCGGAGGATCCTCTCCCGAATGCGAACCGTCTGCGCGCTGCTCCACCAGCGCCTTGGCCCAAGGCTGAAATGGCACCTCACCGGGTTTGAGGTCCGCCGCAATGTCCATGATGTACTTGGCGCCGCCGGATTCCCAGACTCCGGACAGATCCGCATGGCCATCCGCCGATCGGGGCGCCGCCGCCGAGAGGTTGGGCTTGCCGTCAGGCCCCTTCGGGATTTTGCCCGTCGGAACTTTCACCCACTGGCCATAAACAGGGGCACAAATCAGTGCCGCGATCGCGACCGAAGACGCCCGCGGTACTGCCGCCCGGAGCAAGTTCTTGACGCCAGATGCCACAACACAGAAACCCTTCATCGGGGCCCTCCTTCTGCGAGCAATTCTAGCAGGCTTGATTCAACCGTGAGCCGGTTAAAAACTGGCGAGACCTTTTTCGGTAACGGCCGGCGAAAATTTTCTCATCCGCTTCACAGGACGTGAGTTACTACAATAGTCCGCTCCCTCGCAACGGCTTCGGCGGCTGCCCGCGCGAGATACTGCAATGTGAGGCAAGCGCGAAATCAGCCCGCATCATCCGGATCTCGGAACATCTTCAAAGAAAACCAACCGTTTTCGCATCGATCGATGCTTAGCTTAGCCGTTACCCGCTTTCCTTGCAACAAGCCGTCTTCCAATCCCGCATCGATCGATGCGAAAACGCGGCTTTGCCTTAGTGCGGGCCGCCCGATGGCGTTTTCCGGAGCAGCTCTTCTACGTCATCCAACTTGTCGCCCAGCAGATTCAGCTTGCGCGCCAAGCCCTGGATTTCGGCTTCGGAGCGGCGGTTTACCTGGTAGTCGAGCTCGCCGCGCACGCGGTCTTTGGCGTCCTGCCGATTCTGACTCATCATAATTACAGGCGCCTGGATGGCAGCCAGCATCGAAAGAAACAGGTTCAGCAGGATGAACGGATACGGATCCCAGGCAGAATGGCCGAGAGTCACATTGATCGCAGTGTAGACGATGAGGACCACGCCAAACGCGATAATGAAAGCCCACGACCCGCCGAAGCGCGCCACGGCATCGGCAATCCGATCGCCCGCGGTGGCTTCCTGTTCAATGACTTCGTTCGGGTTGCGCATGGCCCGCACCCGGACGAGTAGCTGCGAAGCGTGGAACTGGCGGCCGAGAACGGCCAGCATATCCATCCCCGCTTGCGGTTTTCGTTCGAGCAGAACGGAAATGTCATGACGGTCAACCTCGATGCAGACCGTTTCCTCCAGCGCCAAAGCGCCCGTTTGATGGGGTGTCTGATCGAGCATGGAGGCGAATCCGAAGAACTCGCCGCGCGCCGGTTCGTCGACCACCACCTCCTGCTGATCTTCATCGATTGTGGTGACGCGGACCGCCCCGGATACGAGAATATAGGCCCGGTTCCCGGCATCGCCGATCTTATAAATACGCTGTCGCGCCGTGAAGTGGCGCAGCTCTACCTGGGCCGAGAGAACGGCGGTTTCCTCATCGTCGAGCAGGGCGAACAGCGAAACGCCCTTCAACACTTCCGGATTGCACGGCATACGATCACCTCGTAGGTCAGCGATGGGTTCCCACCAGGATTTCATAAACCTCCAGACCCCACAAGAACACCCAGGCTTCCTCTGTTGCATACAGATTCCGCCACACCGAAACCCCATTATTTGAAATCACGGGCGTGAACACCAGTTTTACTTGACAATCGTGGAGAATCAGACATAGAATCCCGTTAAGTTGCATGCTGCATGTATGCAAACTGGGGTCGATCTTTCTCGCAAGAAAAAGGGTGAGGTATGAGTCTACGCGATATCGGCTGTTTGCTCTTGCTGGCGAGCGCGGCACTAGCGCAAAGTGATCGCGGCACAATCACCGGAACTGTTTCCGATCCTGCCGGCGCCTCCGTCGCCGGCGCCATCATCGAGGCACGCAATACCGAAACCAGCGTCGTCTACCCGGTGGCCAGTTCCGAAACGGGAAATTATACGCTTTCGCAGCTGCCGGTCGGCAGTTATGAGTTGACCGTCAACGTGCCCGGCTTCAAACGGTACTTGCGCCAGAACCTGCTGGTGGAGACGGCGCAGACGATGCGCATTGATGTCTTGCTCGAGGTCGGGTCGCAAACCGAGGTCGTAACCGTCACCGAGCAGGCATCGCTGCTCAAGACCGAAAGCGGCGAGGTGAGCACCACGATTCAGGCGCAGCGCATGATCGACCTCGGCGGCTTGGGAATCGGCGGCACCTTTGCCACTAGCCAGGGCCTTCGAACCTACTTATCTGAAATCCAGCTCGTGCCCGGTGCTTCCAATCCGGCTTCCGGCTTCATTCTCGGTGTTCGCGTGAACGGATCGCCCAATGGCACGCAACGCAGCGTGATCGATGGGGCCGATTCCACCAACCAGATCAACGCCGTTCAGGCGGGAACCGGCGCGAGCATGGACGCCATCCAGGAAACGGCGATTCAAACCAGCAATTTCGCCGCGGAATTCGGCCAGGTGGGCGGCGGCCTGTTCAACATGACCATGCGCTCGGGCACCAACCAATATCACGGTGCCGGTTACGACTACCTGGTGAACGAAGCATTCAATGCCTCGACGCCCTTCACCAACGTATTGCCGCGGACCCGACGCAACGATTATGGTTTCAATATCGGTGGTCCGGTCCGCATTCCGAAAGTCTATAACGGCAAGGACAAAACCTTCTTCTTCTACAACCGGGAGCAGTACCGCGAATTCTTCGTGGTCAACGACACCGCGATCACCGTGCCCACAGCCCTCTACCGGCAAGGCATCTTCACGCAGGCTCTCACGGGCCGGAACTTGGGCACTGATCCGCTCGGGCGCGTCATCGCCGAAGGCATGATCTACGACCCGAAATCGACGCGCACCGTGGGCGGCGTGCCGGTTCGTGATCCGTTTTCGAACAATACGATTGCCCCGACGAGTTTCGACAAAGTCGCGGCCGCCATCCAGAGCCTCATTCCGAATCCCACCAATCCTACCGCTACAGCGCTCAATTATCTGCCCTCATTCCCCAACGACCGGATCACTACCAACGAGAGCGTAAAGATCGATCATCAAATCAACTCCAGGATCAGGATCTCCGGAACCTGGTTGACCAACGCGACCGCCACGCAATACTCGCAGAGCTTGAATGCTTCCGAAGGGCTTCCGCCCACGATCACGCAGACTCGCGGCTCCTTCAGCCGCTCCATGAACTGGCGCTTCAACTTCGACGACACGATCTCTCCGACGATGCTGTGGCACATCAGCATCGGATCGCTGCAATACCTTCTCGACGATCACTCCCCCACCACGAATTTCGACCAGAGCGCCATTGGCTTGGTGGGCACTCCGAACCCCGGCAAGCGCTTCCCTTCGATCAGCGGCCTCTGTTTCTCGGGAGTGGCGCCCGCATGCACGGGCACCGGCGGCATGGCCAATATGGGTCCGGGTGTGGGCGCGGCTCAATCGTTGACCAAGCAGTTCACTCCCACTTATGCAACGTCTTTGACGTGGGTGAAAGGCAACCATACCTATAAATTCGGCGGCGAACTGCGCACATTCGGCTACCCCCTTCACAACTTGACGGCCACCAACGGCAGCTTCGTTTTTTCGTCGAACCAGACCGCGCAGCTGTCAAATTGTCCGACTCCGGCGACGTGTACCGCGCTGCAATCGGCGACGCTTGGGGTGGGCACAATGGGGTTCCCGTACGCCAGTTTTCTGCTCGGCCTGGTGAACAACGGTGTCGTCAATCCCCCGGCGGACCTGAAAACGG
>DATGII010000134.1:0-14844 GCA_035295805.1 Bryobacteraceae bacterium
GCGTACCGTGAGCATCGCCGGCGCGGCCGGCCCGGTCATTCAGGTCGCCGAAGGCGGGCGCATGGCGCTCGGATATCCGCGCCTGTTCCGGTCCGCCGCCGGCGCGTTCATCGCCTGGGGCAACGCCAGACCCGGCGCGAAAATCGAAACCGCGCGGCTGAACTGACACGCCATGTTTCTGTGGGCCGCTTTGCTCGCGGCCGCGTCCGCATTCGCCGCCACCGTGCCGCCCGGGCCCGGCATCTCCGAGGCTCTGGCGAACGACCGCGCCGCCGCGATTTCGAACCTGCGCTACCGTCTCACGTTCCGCATCCCTGAGAAGAAAACCGAGCCGATCCACGCTTCCGAGGTGATCCGCTTCAGCCTGCGCGCTCCCCGCGCCGTCGTCCTTGACTTCGATCAGCCCCGCGATCACGTGCGCCGGCTTCGGGTCAACGGCAAACCAGCGGAGTTCGTGGCCACCGAAGGCCATCTGATTCTTCCCGGCGCCCCCGCCGGTGAGAACGAGATCGCCATCGAATTCATCGCCGGCGACGAAGCGCTCAACCGCAACGACGATTTCCTGTACACACTCTTTGTTCCGGCGCGCGCCCACCTCGCGTTTCCCTGCTTCGATCAGCCCAGCCTCAAAGCGCGTTTCACGCTGGACTTGGAGGTTCCCCCGCTCTGGCAACTGGTGGCGAATGGCGCCGAGGCCGGGCGGCATGGCGCCGCCGTCCGCTTCGCCGAAACCCCGCCCCTCCCCACTTACCTGTTCGCCTTCGCTGCCGGCAAATTTCAGGTCGAAACCGCCGTGCGGAACGGCCGCACCTTTCGCATGTTTCATCGCGAAACCGACGCCGCCAAAGTGGCGCGTAACCGCGACGCCCTTTTCGATTTGCACGCGCGCGCCCTCGCCTGGCTCGAAGATTACACCAGGATTCCGTATCCCTGGGGTAAGTTCGATGTTATCCTCATCCCGTCATTCCAGTTTGGAGGCATGGAGCACCCCGGCGCGATCCTCTATAACGCCTCCGCCCTGATGCTCGATCCGTCCGCTACCCAGAACCAGCTTCTGAACCGGGCCGGCACCATCTCCCACGAAACCGCTCACATGTGGTTCGGCGACCTGGTGACCATGCGCTGGTTTAACGACGTCTGGATGAAGGAGGTCATGGCCAATTTCATGGCCGCCAAGATCGTCAACCCCTCGTTCCCGCAGATCAATCACGACCTCCGTTTTCTGCTGGAGCATTACCCGTATGCTTACGGCGTGGACCGCACCGACGGCGCGAATCCCATCCGCCAGGATCTGGCGAACCTCAACGAAGCCGGCAGTCTCTATGGCAACATCATCTACGACAAAGCGCCTATCGTGATGCGCCAACTGGAGGGCATCGCGGGCGCCGAAGGCTTTCGCGCCGGCCTGCGTGAATATCTAAAGCAATACTCGTTCGGTAATGCCACATGGCTCGACCTCGTGCAAATCTTCGAGAAGCGAAAGCCCGGTGAAGTAGCGGACTGGAGCCGCGCTTGGGTGGAGCGCCGCGGCCGCCCCGAAATCCGGGTCCAACAGGGGACAAACGGGATGTTTTCCCAACTGCGGCTCACGCAGCAGGATCCCCTCCGCCGCGGCCTGCTTTGGCCGCAGCATCTCCAGGTGGCGATTGGCTTCCCCGGTCGCATCGACCAGGTCCCCGTCTCTTTGAGTGGCGCCTCGGCCGCAGTGCCGGCTCCGGCCGGGCCCGCACGACCGCTCTATGTGCTTCCCAACGGCGGCGGTCTGGGCTACGGCTTGTTCGTCCTGGACGACCCTACCCGGCGTTACCTGCTCGCCCATCTCGAAGACATCCCCGACGCCCTGACGCGCGGCAGTGCCTGGGTCGATATTTGGGAAAACCTGCTCGCCGCCCGCGTCACGCCCGGGGAGTTCTTCGATCTGGCCCTGCGCGCCTTGCCTCATGAAACCGATGAGCAGATTGCCGAGCGCGTCCTTCAGTACCTCGCGCATGCGTTCTGGCAGTTTCTACCGCCGGCGGAACGCGCGCGCCGAAGCCCCGCCCTCGAATCGCGGTTGCGCGCCGGCATTGCCCGCGCCGCCACATCGAGCGCCAAATCCGCTTGGTTCACCGCCTTCCGCGACACTGTACGGTCCCGCGAAGGCGCCGCTTGGCTCGAGCGCGTGTGGCGTCGCGACGAAAAAATCGCAGGCCTGACCTTCGCCGAAACCGACGAAATCAACATGGCCATGGAACTGGCCGTTCGCGATGTTCCCGCTTCGCGCGAGATTCTCGAGGCCCAGCTTGCGCGCACCCGGAACCCGGATCGCAAGGCGCGCCTCGCCTTCGTCATCCCGGCGCTCTCCGCCGATCCTGGGGAACGAACGCGGGCCTTCGAACGCTTGCACGCGCTCGATAACCGGCGCCATGAGCCCTGGGTCCTCGAATCGCTACGGTATTTAAATCATCCGCTCCGGCAGCCGCAGGCGCTCGCCTTCGTGCGCCCTGCTTTGGAATTACTGCCCGAGATCCAGCGCACCGGCGACATCTTTTTCCCGGAGCGCTGGATGGATGCCACGCTCGGCCGGCAGCGCGCGCCGGAAGCCGCCCAGGCCGTCAGGGACTTCCTCTCCCGCAACCAGCTGCCGCAGCGGCTCAACTGGGTTGTGCTCAGTTCAGCCGACAATCTGTTCCGCGCCGTCGCAATGCGCTAATCCGCTCTACGATCGCGCGTTCACGCGCAATGGTTGATCCAGCTTGAACGTCAGCACCGATTCCACCGGCACCTTGATCGTGCCCTTGGTCAGCACCTGCGTGAGCGCTCCGGCTGCTGCGCCCGATCCGCCCCCGATGGCCGCGCCCTTGCCGCCGCCGGCAATCGCTCCGATAATCGCGCCGATTGCCGCGCCGCCGCCCGTGAACTCGCCCGTCCGGCGGTTGACACCGATTCCGTTATGGCCTTGCTGTGACAAATCGACCGTGCTCAGGTCGTATTGTCTCCCGTCGATGGCGACCGTTGCCAGGTCCAGCACCAGGTCCGACGCCCCGCGAATCTTTCCGCCCTTCGAAGCGGACCGAATCACGATTTGCGCGTTCGCCCCCGCCGGAATCACCACGTTGCCTTCGCCGTCGAGCACGTCTTTGGTAACCTCGGCCGGGAACGTCTGGCCTTCGGCAGCCTTGCCCGAATCAATCGTCTCTTCATTGCGCACCGCAATCTCGGTGCCCGCCGGCAGTGTGTGCGTCCTGCTCGTCACCGCCTGTTCCGCCGGGTGGTAATGCTCGCGATGCTCCAGCTGCTTCGGCCGTGCCGGCCGGCTGGCGGCTGTCGGCGCAGCCGGAGCGGGGCCACTTGTGTCCGGCGGCGCTCCCGCCGCCGCCGGGCTGTCGTCGTACTGAATCGACCGCACCTGTGTCATCGGAATCGTGCGCGTTAGCTTATCGTCGCCCGAGATTTGAATCTCACCTGCCGAACTGGAAAGGACCGTTCCCGTTACGCTTGTGCCATCCCGCAGTTCGACGGTCGCGTGCTGCCCGCCGGTTGTGCTCGTTTTGGCGCAGGAGCACAGGAGCGCAAAACCTACGAGCGAAGGTATTAAAAATTTCATCTCACCTCTCCCTAACCATGCATTATGCCGCTCGCAAACCCCGGAAGACCCCGGGAATGCGGGCGTCCGGCCCTTCTTTGTGCTTTTTTGTACGTTTTCTCAAGCCCGCGCCAGTTTGCGCGCGACGATATAGCACTCGTCCCAGAACCACAGGCCGCCGTGCTCGCGCAGCACTTCGCGTGTCGCTTCGATGTAAGTGTTGGCCGTCATCGCCTCGGCCAGACGCTGATCCTCGATCTGCGCCACGTAAGTAGCAGCGTTCCAGGCAGCCAGCAGAGTGGAAGTCCCGATCGACGATGCCGACTTGCCGATCTCGGTCGGCAATGTGTGCATCTCGTACCGCAAGAGCGAGCGCTCGTCGTCGTACGCCAGAAACTGGAACTCGCGGGCCTCGGCCCCTAACGCGGCTTCGGTTCGCTTCAGGAGCTGGTAGCGATCCGTTTCGAAGGGGTTTTCGTCCGGCCAGACCCTCTGGATGATCTCCAGCCCGGGGTCCTTCCCGCAGGAATGGATCCCGATCAACCGACCGCCCGGGTTCAGCCCTCGCGCCAGCGGCGCAATCACGCGCTTGGCCTTGAAGTCCACCGAGGCCCGCGCGCGGTACGGCTGCGATGCCAGAATCAGGTCGAAATCGGCCCGCGGCATTCCCCGCTTCGGCCGCACCGTGTCGAGCAGAAACTTGCAATCCTGCCGGTAGATCACCAGCACGGTCGCCCTCTCGTACATGGGATTTCCGCTCTTCGGGCTGATGCCGGCCCGCCAGTTTTCCGCCAGAAACGGTTGCAGCGCCGTAATCTGCTCGTCGAACTGCCCCGCCGTAGTGCCCTTGAGTTCCACTTCGTGCCAGACCAGGTTCTCGAGCGCGCCGGCGTCGTTGGGTGTCAGCAGCGGCGCCTCATCGTACTTCATGTTCGTCATCACCAGCACGGTCGCCGGATGCTCCATGAACCGGTCCGGCATCTTCTCCAGCGCCAGCCGCACGTCTTCCACGCTGATTTCCTTGCCGACGATGTAAAACGGCATCCACTCGAACTTGCGGTGCATCGTCCGCATGATGCGCGCCAGCACCGTGCCGTCTCCCACTCCCGCGTCAAAGACGCGAATCGCCGGCGGCGTCGGGTGGATCTCATCCAACTCCGTGCTTACCCGGCTCGCGATCACCCACTTCTCGCTGCAGGTGTTCACGAACATCAGATATTTCTGCCGGTTATCGTAGAAACGGAAGTTTTGTTCCGGGTCCGGTATCGCCGGAGCGGTCAAGCCGGCCGAGGGAGATGATTTTGTTCCTGACATGGTTTGCTGAGGAGTTCTCCGCGCCCAATTTACAGTCGTTGCGCGGTTCAAGTGTAAGCCATTCCGAGTTATGCATGCAACTTTTCGGGCTCAAGCCGAGCGTTTGGGAAGCGCTTCCGGCTAGCGCGGGGTCTTGGGGTCGCCCACTTCGGTTCCGAGGCCGGCGTAGTCTTCCTTCACCGTGATCACTTTGCTGCCTTGAAATGTCACGAACGTAATCCGTCCCGGCGGCATGCCGAATATCCAGTCTTCCAACTCGACCCCGTCCTTCGTCTCGCGCTCTTTGTGCTCCGGTCGCCCCAGCGCCATCATCACCTGGTCGCGGTCCATGCCCACCGTGACGCGCTTGTCGTGAATCGCCTGCTTGATCTCGGGAGGCAGCGTGTCGGCGTACAACTCGGTCGAGCTGCGCTTTTCGAAATCCATCACCGGCGCCAGCATTTTCTTGATTTCCGCCGCCTTGATCGGCTCCAGCGGCTTGTGAAACAGGATCGCGATCGAAGTCCCGCCCGGTGCGTTGGAATCGCCTTGAGCAATGGGCGCCGTCGTCGTGCCCATTCCCACCTGCACGTGATCGTACCAGTGCCCGCCCTTGCCCTTCATCCCGTGGTTGATTTGGAGCACGATCTTGTCTTCATCCAGATCGATCTTCGTGATCTGTACCTGGTCGCCGGTCCGGGCCGCCGGACCGTTGCTTTTGGCCGCTTCGTCCCACTTCTTTTTGTCGTACGTGCCGCTCGATTCGAATTCCAGCGGTTTCTTCGACCGCGGCAGCAGCACCTTCACGGTGGCGAATTCCGCCATCAACCCGCGGGTCAACTCAATCCGGTCCTCGAACGTCAGTTTCTCGGCGAAGGCGGTCAGCCCGGGTAGCAGGCTCAGGACCGCGATGGTGGCGACGGCTCGCATTTCGCGCTCTCCGCTGGCGGGTCGGTCAACGGCGAGACTTGCCGGCGAATGGGCGCCTTGGCCACGGCGGCGAACAGCAGAATCAGCACCACGGAAGTCAATACGCTGGCTTCCGGGCCATAATCCCCGCCGCTCCACCACATGCCGGCGGTCCACACCATTTGGTGGCCCGTCACACCTATTTTAAGCCCGCTCACGTTGACTCCAAACAGCGGCAATGTAAAGTTCCAACCAAAGTGCAATCCGATCGGCAGCCACAGGTCGCGCGAGCGGTAAAAAGCGTATCCGAACAGGATGCCGAACCCCGCCGTATTCACGATCCCGAACCACCCCGCGTTGGGGTTGCCGGAATGCATCAGGCCGAACAGCACTCCAATCGGAATGATGGCCGCGAACGGCCCGGCCGCGGCAATCAGAATCTGCAGCGGATATCCGCGAAACAGCACTTCCTCCGAGGCCGATCCGGCGGCCAAGCCCAGCATCACAAACGGCAAAGTCCCGGCCGAAGGCGGCTCCGCCACCGGCGCGAAATGCGCGGCCCCCGCCAGCAGCGGTAAGGCCAGCACAAAGGTGGCGCCGCCCACGCCTCCGGCGATCCCGAATCCCAGATTCTCGACCGAAGCCCGATTGATGACCAGCCCTGCCGCCGCCAGCGTCCGATGCTCATAGATTCGCAGAACCAGCCAGGTGGCGGCCAATGCGGCAATCAGGCTGGCCGTCGCGATCCCCACGATGCCCCCCCACGACAGCACCCGGCCCGCAATCCAATCGCCCGCCAGATCGAAGGCGACGAAGGCCGCCAGGCCCACGGCGATGCGCAGCGGATCTCGCTGGGTTGGCACCTGACTCACCTTTCGGCGTGAACCTGCACGCCATGCCGCGCGACCCGCACGGGCAACACGGTCGCGCCCTCCCGTCCGATCGCGGCCGCCACCCGCTCCCGTGCGCCGCGCTCCACCAGAAAAAACACGCACCCGCCTCCGCCGGCCCCGCACACTTTGGCCCCGGTCGATCCCGCCTTCCGCGCCACCGTAATCAACCGGTCGATCAGCGGCGTGGAGATCCCCGGCGCATTCTTGCGCCGGTGTGTCCACTCTTCGCGCAGCAGCCGCGCCACTTCTTTCCAATCCGCGCGTTCCAGGGCGCGCCGCATCGCTATCGCAATCGCGGCGATGCGGTCGAAGTTCCGGTGCACGGCGCGGTTGCCGTCAATATGCGCCTTCATCACCTGCCAGTTGTTGATGCCCGAATGCCGCGGCGCGCCGGTGTACGCCAGCACCACTCTCTCGTTCAGATCTTCCAAATCAATATCGACCCGCCGCCGGAACATCCCTGCCTCGGTCAGCTCGATCGCATTCACTCCGCCATACAACGCAGGGTAATAATCCTGGCACCCGGTCGGCACCCGAATCACCTGCGCCTCCACGTTCTGCGCGATGATCCGCACCGTCTCGCGGGGCAGGTTCGGCGCGACGTGCAGCCGGTGCAGCGCGCTCGTGAGCGCGATCATCAGCGCCGATGACCCCGAAATACCCGCGCCCGCCGGCGCTTCCGAATGCGTCGTGATCGTCAGCCCCGCCGGAGGCGCGTAATACCGTACCAGCAGCGCCGGAATCGCCAGCCGGTACGTGCGCGCTGCTCGAAGCGCTTTCAACGAAGGAAACGACTCTTCACCCTCCAGATCGAGCGATCGCAGCACGATCCGTGAGTCGCGCCGCAGCTCCACCACGCAGCGGGCGTACCGGTTAATCGCGAAATTCACCGTCACCGCGCCCGTGTGATACAGGTACAGCGGCCAGATATCCAGCGTGCTGCCCGCCATGTCGATCCGGCAGGGGGCCTTGGCCGATACTCGTTGGGCTGTTATCTTCATTAATTAGTTATGCCGATCCGCCGGATTCTCCAGTTGGGCGACCCGCTGCTTCGCGCCGTTTCCGCTCCGGTTCCCACCCTAGCCGAAGCCGAACCGGTGTTTGACGACCTCCGGGACACCCTCCATGAATTCCAGCGCGCTCACGGTTTCGGACGCGGCATCAGCGCGGTGCAGATTGGCGAGCCGAAGAGACTAATATATATCGAACTCGCCGGCCGCGCCTATCGCTTGCGCAATCCCGAGTTCTGCTTTCGGAGCGCCGAAACGTTTCAGCTCTGGGACGATTGTTTTTCCTTCCCCGATCTGCTCGTCCGCCTCGAGCGCGCCGAGCGCGTGCGCGTCCGCTACCTGGATGAAGCCGGCCGTGAGCAGGCCATCGAGGCCGCTGGTGCCTTTTCCGAGCTCCTGCAGCACGAAATCGATCATCTTGATGGCGTCCTGGCCGTCGATCGCGCGCTCGACCGCAACAGCCTCTGCACCCGCGAGGAATGGCAGCGCCGTTACGCGCGTGCGCGGCGGAGCGCCTCGTAGCCGTGCCTGGCCGGCTTTACGTGGTCGCCACCCCGATCGGCAACCTCGAGGACATCACGTACCGCGCCGTCCGCGTGCTCGGTGAGGCCGGCCTGATCGCCTGTGAAGACACGCGCCAGACGCGCAAGCTGCTCGATCATTACGGCATCCGCAAGCCTACCGTCAGCTACCACGAGCATAACGAGGCCGAGCGCGCCGCCGAACTCGCGGAACGCCTGCGCGGCGGTGAAACCATCGCGCTCGTCTCCGATGCGGGCGTGCCCCTGATTTCCGATCCCGGCTACCGCCTGGTGCGCGCCGCGCTCGATGCCGGCATTGAAGTGCAGCCCGTCCCCGGCCCGTCCGCGGCATTGGCGGCCCTCGCCGCCTCCGGCCTTCCCACCGACGCCTTCCATTTCGGCGGATTCCTCCCCGCCAAAGCCGGCCCGCGCGCTCGTGTGTTGCAGGAGCTTGCCGGCCAGACCGCCACGCTCATCTTCTACGAAGCCCCGCACCGCATCCTCGAAACGCTCGAGGCGGTTGAGCAGATCCTGGGGCAGCGGCCCGTTGCCGTCGCCCGCGAGCTCACCAAGATCCACGAAGAATTCCTCCGCGGCCCCGTCGCCGAAGTGCGCGCGCAATTGGCCGCCCGCGCGGCCATCAAGGGGGAGATCACGTTGCTGGTCGGCAAAGCCACCTCCCCCGCCGTCGACACCACCCCCATCGAAGATGCCGTCGCCGGTCTCGTCCGCGCCGGCGCGCCCCGCATGGACGCCATCAAGCAGGTGGCCCGCCAGCGCGGCCTGTCCAAGCGGGAGGTATATGAGCGCCTACTGAAAGTTAAGTGACAGCAGCCCGGCCCCGTCCGCGCCCTCAGCGGACAATCTCGTAGTAAAATAGCTTATGAAGAAAATTTCCCTCTCCTTGACCCTTGAGGAGCTCCAGGCCCTGACCACCCTGGCCGATAATCAGCTGTTTCGAGTCAAATACATCGATCCGAAGATGCCGGGTTACAGCATTCAGCCCAAGGAGTTGGAAATCGCGAGCTCGGCGGTACAGATTCTTACAGAAGCGCTCAAGGCTGCGAAAGACGCGAAGCCGAGAACCGCATCCGCCGGCAACCGCCAATAGCTCCGCCCGTCCCCGGTGGGATTGGCCCTTACGCTCCGCCGTTTCTACCACGGATATCGCGCCTCCGGATACAGCGTTTTCGAGCGCGGCCTTCGCCTGCTGTACGCGGGCTGCGCCTTACGCCTCCAGGCCCATCTGCGTCAGCCGGTATCGCAGAGCATTGCGCGTCAGGCCGAGCAGCCGCGCCGCCTGGCTCTTGTTCCCATCGGCGCGCCGCAGCGCCTCGCGAATCAGCTCCTGTTCGTACTGATCGAGCGTCATCCCTTCCGGCAGAAAGTGGCTCTCATTCTGCGGACGCGTCCGCGGCGCGCTCTCCAGCTTGATGTCGTCGGCGTCCAGTAGCTTGCCGCGGCACAATACCAGGCTCCGCTCAATCACATTTTCCAGCTCGCGCACATTTCCGGGCCAATGATAGCCCATCAGCTTTTCCATGGCCGGACCGGTGATCGATTCCACCTGTGATCCGCTGTCCCCGGCAAGCTTCTGGATGAAATGATTCGCCAGAAACGGAATGTCCTGCTTGCGCTCGCGCAGCGGCGGAATATTCAATGGAACCACGTTCAGCCGGTAATACAGGTCTTCGCGAAACGTCCCCTGCTCGAGCGCCGCGCGCAGATCCTGGTTGGTGGCCGCGATCACGCGCACGTCCGTGTGCCGCGTCGTGTTGCTGCCCAGCCGCTCGAACTCCCGCTCCTGCAGGATGCGCAGCAGCTTCACCTGAATCGGCCCCGGAACGTCGCCGATCTCATCCAGGAATACCGTCCCTGTGTCCGCCTGCTCGAACTTGCCTGGCTTCGACGCAACCGCTCCCGTGAACGCGCCCTTTTCGTACCCGAATAATTCGCTCTCCATCAGGTTCTCGGGAATCGAACTGCAGTTGATTTTCACGAGCGGCCGGTCCCGCCGCGGCGAGCGAAAATGAATCGCGCGCGCGATCAGGTCTTTGCCCACCCCGCTCTCGCCGGCGAGCAACACCGTCGCGCGCGTCGGCGCTACCCGCTCGATGGTCGCGAAGATCTCCTGCATCGGCTCGCTGCGCCCGATGATGTTGTCGTACTCGTAGCGCCGTCCGAGCTGCTCCTTCAACTGCCGGTTCTCGTCGCGCAGCGCGCGCACTTCCAGCGCCTTGTTCACCACCTGCATCAGGTGATCGAGCGAAAAGGGTTTCAATAGAAAATCGGTGGCCCCCGCCTTCATCGCCCCCACCGCGGTCTCCACGCTGCCGTAGGCCGTCATCACGATCACCGGCACCTGCGTGTTCTGCCGCCGGATCAGCGTCAGCAGTTCCAGCCCGTCCATGTTCGGAAGCCGCAGGTCCGTGAGCACCAGGTCCGCGCGGTCCACCACCTTCACGCCTTCTTCCGCGCTCGCCGCCTTATCGACGTCGAATCCGGCCGACGTGAGCTGCAGCTCAATCACTCGGCGCAGCTTTTCCTCGTCTTCCACCACCAAAACGCGTTTTTTCATGCGGAGGTTTCTGCGGCGGGGAGCGCCATCGGCAGCAGCACCCGAAACACGCTGCCTCTGCCCGGTTCGCTCTCCACTGCTATCTTACCCCCGTGCTCGTCCACGATCTTGGAAACAATCGCCAGCCCCAGCCCCACGCCGGTGGGCTTGGTTGTGAAGAACGGGTTGAAAATCGAGCCGAGATCTTTCGGTTCGATTCCTTGCCCCCGGTCAATCACCGAGATTTCCACGGTCCCTCCGCTCGCGCGCGTCTTCACCGTCACCGTGCCGCCGGCCGCCGACGCCTGCGCCGCGTTCACCACCAGGTTGTAGACCACCCGTTCCATCAGCTCCGCGTCAAACGGAAACGGTGCGATCGCCGGATCGTAGTTCTTGTAAATCGCCACCCCATTGGCTTCCCGCTCCGCCGCCGCCACCGCCCGGTCCAGCATCTGCGCCAGGTCCGCCTTCTCCAGCCGCACCTCGAGCGGCCGCGCGAATTGCAGAAACCGCGTCACCAGCGAATTGGTGCGGTCCACCTCCGTGCTGATGAAGCCCGCTACCTCGCGCGCCACCTCGTTTTCCGATGTCACTTGCCGCGCCAGCATCTCGGCCGATGCCTTGATCGTGCCCAGCGGATTGCGCAGCTCGTGCGCCAGCCCCGCGCTGAGCTGCCCCAGCGCCGCCAGCCGGTCCGACCGGCGCACTGCGTCCTCGGCTTGCTGGATATGCACATTCGCTTCCGCCAACTGCTCGGCCGTGCGCCGGAAATTCTTCGATTGGATCCGCAGATCCTCGGCCAGGATGTTCGCCAGGTTGCCCACCATCGCGAGAAACACGACCCGCACCACCAGCACCGGCCATTCGATCGTGACCTGCGAGAAATCCAGCCACAGGAGGAAGGAAAGGTACGCTGCCCCGGCCACCATCGAAAACACCAGCGTCCCCACAACTCCCAGCGCCGTGCCCGCCGAAACCATCGGCAGCAGCAAAACCAGCCAGTAATTGCTGCGGATCCCGCCGGTGTAGCCGATCAGCACGAAGCCGAGCACCACCTTGAGCAGAATCCAGAACACGCGCCCCCGCGTGGAGGCCAGCGCTGGAATCTTCGGCTCCAGCACCTGCACCAGTCCCAGAGCCACTACCGGCCCCACTCCGAACTCGTCCATGTATTCGGGAGGCAGGGTCGCCACCAGCGCCCCGAACAGCAGAATCCAGACGATGTCCTGCGCCCGGACCAGCCGGATCCACCGCCACACCGGTTGTGTCGCCACGCGAGATATCCCTGCCGGGATTATGCCACACTCATCGAGAGCAGCCGCTTCCAGATTAAACGCTTCGAAGGATATAGCCGGCTACTGTTATAAAATCATCTGGAATCATGCGCTTGGCCGCCGATTCTGCACTGCAGCCTACATGTCTCCCGAGCAGGCGAAGGGGAAGCCGGCCGACAAGGGATCCGATATCTGGGCCTTCGGCGTCATCGCGTACGAATTGCTGACCGGCAAGCAGCCATTTCGGGGGGATACTGGCGGTCGAAGTCCTGGGAGCTGTCATTAATCTGGAGCCGGATCTCGCCGCGGTTCCGCCCGCCGTGCGGGAAGTCTTGCGCTGGTGCCTGGAAAAGGACCGCAAGCGGCGGCTTGCCGCCAATTGGGGATGCCCGTCGCATGCGATGCCGCTGCCGCCGAGGTCTTCACCGCGCAGCGCCCGACCGGGTGGCGATGGATCTGGCCCCTGGTAACGGCCATGGCTGTCGCCGACGCCTGGCGGGCAGCGCTTCCTCGTTGAGGAGGTTACCACCAGCCAGCGCTCCGCCCCACTCCCCGTTGTGCTGGACTGGGTTACCATCCTGGAGAGATAGCCAGGCAACCGTTCCATAGCTTGCCCTCATCCAAGCGGCGGAGCCGCTTTTTTGCCCGTAGTCTGTACTCCACGGAAAAGCCCACCTCCGGATGCGTACGCGGATCAATCGGCGTAGACTGGCTCTGAACAAGCAAACTTGCCGGTGAGTGCTTTCCTCACCGGTCCCGTGGTGGACCGGAGCCTCGCTCGACCGCCTAAAGCCGGGAGGAGCTCCATGAGACACACGCGTATTATCGTCACCCGCTACGGAGGACCCGAAGCACTTCGCGTCCTCGAGGAAGAGTGTCCCGAGCCCAAGCCTGGTGAAGTGCGGGTGAAAGTGCAGGCTGCGGGTGTCGCTTTGCCCGATATTATGGCGCGCGAGGGGATTCATCCGGAAACACCCCGCGTGCCGTTCACGCCGGGGTGGGATTTGGTCGGCGTGGTGGATCGGCTCGGGGACGGTACGACGGCCTTCGAACCGGGCCGGATTGTCGCCGCAATGCCGATCCACGGCGCTTACGCGGAGTTCGTCTGCGTGCCCCAACATGAGTTGGTTCCGGTGCCGTCCGGCTTGGATGCCGCCGAGGCGGTCAGCCTCATTCTGAATTACGTCACGGCGTATCAGATGATGAATCGCTCCGCCAAGGTTAAACCGGGCTGGTGCGTGCTGATTCACGGCGCAGCAGGCGGCGTCGGCTCCGCGTTATTGCAGCTTGGGCGCCTCTCCGGGTTGCAAATGTACGGCACCTGTTCCTCGCGATCTGCGGCGGCCGTTTCCAACCTGGGTGGTATCCCGATCGATTACCGCGATCAGGACTTCGTGCAAGAAATTCGCCGCTTAACGGGCGACGGGGTGGATGTCGTGTTCGACCCGATCGGTGGTGCTCACACCTGGCATTCCCGCGAGGCACTCCGTCCGGGCGGGCGCGTCGTGGCATATGGCAATACTACCTCGCTGCGCGGCGAGGCATTGACCTCAGGGCATCCGGGTCGTCGGAACCGGCTGCACGGAATCCCCATTTACGCGCTGTACATCGCCGGCGGCTGGCTGCTTCCCGGCCGTAAACGAATCATCCCCTACAGCATCCAGACACTCAAACGGCTGAAGCCGGCGCTGTTTCGACAGGATTTGATCTCTCTGTTCGACCTCCTTCGCCAACAGAAGATCAAGCCGCTGGTCGCCAAGACCTTTCCGATTGCCGAGGCGAGACAGGCTCAGGAACTGCTGGGAAGCGGTGGCGTACCAGGCAAGATCGTGCTTGTGAGCCGCGGCCAATAGCAAGGTCCGGTCAAGGGTTTCAGGAGATGGGTTCGAGCTATCTCAGCCGGGATTATGCCACAATGAAATTACACAAGGTCTGCATGTCCAACCCGAGAACTGTGGATCAGCACCGCCCTGCCGAAGCTGACCCCGACACCACCCCCGAAAACTCCGCCGAATCGTTCGGCGACATCCTTTCGCAATACGAAAGCTCGCATTCGCACCGCCCGGAAGGCGCCAAAGGCCTGGAAGGCACAGTCATCGCGGTGACCGCCGATTCGGTGATGGTCGATATCGGCTTCAAAACCGAAGGCATCATTCCGCTGGCCGATTTTCAAAAGGCCGGCGCGCGCGTCCAGCCCGGCGACAAGATTCCCGTCTCCATCAAAGGCCGCGATCCGGAAGGCTACTACGAGCTCTCGCGCCTCAAAGTCGAGCGGCCTAAAGACTGGTCCTCCCTCGAGCGCGCTTTCGAAGCCAAGATGCCCATCCTTGGCGTCGTGACCGCGGTCGTCAAGGGCGGCGTCAGCGTCGACGTCGGCGTGCGCGCCTTCATGCCCGCTTCGCGCAGCGGAGCCAAGGACGCCGCGGAGATGGAAAAACTCATCGGCCAGGAAATCCGCTGCCGCATCATTAAGCTCGATGTGGCCGATGAAGACGTCGTGGTCGACCGCCGCGCTGTGCTCGAGGAAGAAGAGCGCGCCACTCGCGAGCGCCGCTATTCGGAGATCAAGGAAGGCGAAACCGTGGCCGGGACCGTCCGCACCCTCACCGACTACGGCGCCTTTGTCGACATCGGGGGCGTGGACGCGCTCCTGCACGTCGCCGATATTTCCTGGGGGCGCCTCAACAAACCTTCCGACACCCTGACCGTAGGCCAGGAGATCGAAGCCCGAGTGCTCAAGGTGGATTCTGCCAAGCACCGCATTTCGCTCGGTCTCAAACAGCTTCAGCCGCACCCGTGGGAGCAGGCCGGTGAACGCTACC
>DATGII010000135.1:0-18582 GCA_035295805.1 Bryobacteraceae bacterium
TCGCTGGTCGTGCGAGCAAATGGAGACGCCGCGGCGCTGGTGCCCGCGATTACGCGAGTGCTGCAGGGGATCGATGCGCAGGCCACGATACGCAGGCCGACGACTCTCGATGATATGGTGGCCACTGCACTCTCGCAGCACCGCT
Organism: Bryobacteraceae bacterium; assembly: GCA_035295805.1. Classification (GTDB taxonomy): domain Bacteria; phylum Acidobacteriota; class Terriglobia; order Bryobacterales; family Bryobacteraceae; genus PSRJ01. Next base: position 146 of record DATGII010000135.1, read on the forward strand.
TCAATATGCTTCTTTTTGTCGCGCTGGCGGCACTCGCCTTCGTGCTGGCCGGGGTCGGCATCTACAGCGTCCTGGCGTACAACGTGCGCAGCCGGATTGCCGAGATCGGCATTCGGATGGCGCTGGGTGCGCGCGTCGCCGACGTCCTCGGCCTCGTGTTGGTCGACGGCATGAAACCGGCGCTGGCGGGCATGGGCGTCGGCGCGCTTGGCGCTTTATTTCTGGCCGGGCTGCTCTCGAAAATGATGTACGGCGTCAGCCCGTCGGACCCGATCACATTCGCCGTTGTCGGATTCCTGCTGGCATCGGTGGCGCTGGCGGCGTGCCTGGTCCCCGCCTGGCGCGCGACCCGGGTGGATCCGGTGGAATCGCTGCGCAACGAATAATCCACCTAGCGAGCCGCGACGCCGGCTGCCTCCGCCGGGGTGGGGTCCGCGAGCCGACCCGGGGCCGCCGAAGGGACCAGGCGTTCTCGCAACCGGAGCACGGGGACTTCAACCACCTTTACGGTGACGACGCCAACCGCGATCGCTCCCATGAAGTACGCCCCGAGTCCAGCGTAGGGAATCTCCGTTATGTGCAGCCGCCTCAGCGCGTACAGCCAGGCAAAGTGCCACAAGTAGATTGAATGGGAGAAGGTTCCAATATAGGCGAGAATCCGGAAGACAGCGCGCACGCTCCCCGGCAGCGACTCTATCGTCACGCCGAGCATTCCCAACAGAAGCGCACCGAATCCCAGATAGTTCGTCGCAAACCCGTAGGTATGCATCCAGCGGGTCCCCTCATCGAGGTACAGCGTAGGCGAAACGAGCACGGCACCCGCAGCGAGAAGCCCGATATAGCGACCGCGGACAAAGCTCCAGAAACGCGCGGAACGGAAAGCCGCCCAGTACGCGAGAACCACCCCAAACAGCAGGGAGTCCATGCGCAAGTGGGTGGGCTGAAGTTGCGCGTTCACATCGCGCGGATCAATATGCGCTGCTGTCCACAGCCGCAGCCCCAGCGCCAGGAGCGGCACGAACACAAACACGCAGGGAAGCGTGCGGGTGATGCAGCAGGCGGATCGCGACGGTGAGCAGCGGGGTACAGTTTCAGGGCCGCCCGGATTGAAAAGCGGCGAAACCGGATTCCCCAGCTTCTTTGATATTCGGAGAATAGAAGGCCGGCGATCAGGAAGCCGCTGAGGGTAAAGAACAGATCGACTCCGACCCAGCCGCTGCGCAAAAAGCACAGTCCAATCCGGGTCTTCGAAATTCCGGCCGTATGGCAAATCAGAACCATCAGAATCGCCACGCCGCGCAGCACGTCCAGCTGAAGGTTTCGGTGGGCGTGGCCGATCAGAAGGGGAGTGCCGCCTTGGGCATGGGTAACCAGGGAAGAGCCTCTTGCGGTATACGCTCATGCTACGGCGTGAGACTCTCCAGAACAAGAGACGAAACGAACATGTGAGTAAACGCCGTAAAGCCGAAGACGGTCGGGGAGGATGCTATGAAAACGCGCGCACGGAATCGTGGAGCACCGGCTGGTAGCCGTTTCGAAAACACTCGACGGCCGGGTGCGGCGTTAAAACGGTCACGTTCAGAGCCTTGGGCCGGGAAGCCTTGCTCGCGTAGCGTTCCGGCGTCCACAAGTAGAGCGCATCTTTCCAGACCAAATACGCGGCCTGTCCGGTCAGGATGAAACAACCGTTTGGCAACGAGCGCAACGGCGCGTCGTAGGTACGTTTCTTTCCTTGGGAATCGAGGCGCGCCCGGTGCAATTCCGCGTCCATCTCATCGGCCCGAACCACAACCCCGCCGGGATGTGTCCAGGCGGACTGGAACGCGTGGAAGCGCTCGCGCCGGCACTCCGCACAGGGACGATGGCCGGCGGCAAATGCAACGGCTTCATCCAGAAAGAAGAGTTCCGTATAGCGGCGCGGAGTCATAACGGTGCGATGCCGCCCTTTGAAATTCAGGACGCAAGTGATCCAGCGCCGGTTCACGCAGGACCGCACAATTTCGCGCTGCTCATTGTGGAGGGCGCCGCCGCGATTGCCCATGAATGTCCCGCGGGCAGGTGAACGGAAGAGCGTGCCGTGTGGGTCCACACGGTTCTGCAGCGGCATGCGAGCTCCGAAGGTTAGATGATCGCACGCCGTCGGGATCACTGCCGCAAGCGCGTCACGGGGCAGGGGCCGCGCGGACGCGGCACGGCTCATCGGCGACGAAACTGATACCACGGGAATGTACCACCGCCCGCGCACGTGCGCGGAAAACCAGGAGGCGACCGCTTTGAGACGCGGGCACTGACACGCCCGAGGCATCCGCGCCCACTGCCCGCTCGTCCGCTACGGCGATTACGCCACACGCGGGTACGCGGACAACATCACTGCGACCGTTCACGACACCTCCAGTCTGCGGATCCGCCACGACGAGTCGAGCCCCAGGAACGTAGTACGACACATTCCGCCAGCCGGAAGTATCGGGCGGAAAGATGACAGTCACACCGCCCGGATCCTGGATGGCTCGGGCACCATCCACCAGTCCGCGTATGTAGCCATCCTGGAGAGTCACAACCTTATAGGTGCTGGCTTTGGCTATCTTGCTGATGGGCTTAAAAAACAGGAACACGTTCAGAAACAACGCCAACCCGATCAGCATGGAGCGGGACCGGACGGAACTGCCGCCTCCGAACGCTGACAGCACGCATGCTCCCACCAGGCAGGTCACCGGGATAATCGTCAGGGTTTGATCGGGGTCACCCACGTGAAAGATGGCGGACATCGCCAGACTCGGCAAGAACCAGAGCATGAGAAATGGGCTCCCTAGGGTTTCGCGAACGAGATGAGGGCGGCGGCGAAGCGCCGAAGGGAGGGCCCAAACCCAGGTCAATACACCGAGGCAGGACCATATGATCGCCTCGGCGGCCATGTGCAACGCGGCAGGCAGAAGGGCGCCGGTGAGTAGAGACGTAGCGTGCGTCTGAGCAACCGTATAGGACCGCAGCATCTGGTAGAAACTCTCCAGACCTCCGCTGGCTGAGATAAGGGGGGGCAGCCACGTCATCACGGCGAGCGTACCGGCGCCCGCCGCCGCCAGGATCGTCTTCCAGCTAAGCCGAAGCGACACGACGGTCCAAAGCAGCAGCGGCGCCATTTCGACCAGCAGCGTCGGGCGGAAGCCGCCGGCTACGCCCAGAACCGCCGTCGCGACCACGCACCACCGCCCGGAGCGTCGCCGCAGGGCCACGAGAAGACACAAGGCGGTTCCGGCGGCTCCGGACGAGAGCGCCAGCCGGACGGGATTCGTCAACGCGGAGAACCAAAACGGCGGATTGCAGAGCAGGAGCAGAGCAGCGATTAATCCCCCGCTGCGCCCCCACATCCGCGCGCCCACCATCCAAAGCAGCACCAGCGAGGCCATGCTCAGCAGCAGAGCGGCAGCCAGAAAAACGGTTTCCACGCTGGGAATCGCGAAAGCCAGAAGCTTCAACAACCCGACGAATAACGGGTAGCCCGGGGGCTGAGGCTGGTGGGCGCCCGGAGCGAAGTGATCGATCGACAGAGCGAAGTTGATCTCATCGAATGTAATCAGATAACGGGGCGCTAGGGGAACGCGCGACACGAGGAGCACGGCAAGCAAGACCCCACCCCACAGCAACCGCCGCCACTGAGGCAACCCGACGATCCGCCAACCCGCCGCGCGCAACGCGAGCGGTTCGCGGGCGCTCTCCGTCTTAATACTCCCAGTCACTCGAGTATCCGTTCACAAGGCTTGCGCCGCCCGATCCACGGCAACGGCGGAAGAACCAGCTCGCAATACAGGGCGAGCAACTGGTGGAGAGTGGAAAGCAGCGACCGCAGCCGGAAAAACTGTGAACGGCCGTGCTGCCGGTGATAGTGATGCACGCCGACTTCGACAACTTTCCAGGGACTCAGCTCGATTTTGCGGACCAGTTCGACACAGATGGTTCCGGTGTCAGATTCCAAACCCAGCTCTTGCAAAAGCTCGCGCCGAATCAGCCGGAAGTCGCAATCGATGTCGCGCAGGCGAATCCCGAACAGCAGGCGGGCAAAGCGATTGTAGATGCTGCCGATGCAGATGCGGTGCCAAGGGTCGTGCCGCTCGAGCTTGTAGCCGTTCACCAGGCCTACACCGGGAGCCAGTTTTTCGAACAGCAGCGGCAGTTCGCCGACGTCATACTGGCCGTCACCATCGGTATAAAAGACCAGTTCTTTGGTGGCTGCGGCAAAGCCGCTGCGCAGCGCGGCCCCATAGCCGCGGTTGACGGGGTGCTCGACGATCCGCATCCGCGGGCCATATTCGGCGGCCAGTCGGCGCAGGACCGCGCCTGTTTCATCCTGGCTGCCATCGTTGACTACGATCACTTCGAAATCGATCGCACGGTCGGCCAGCACTGAAAAGGTTTTCCGCACCAAGGAGGGAATCGAATGCGCGTCGTTGTAAGCCGGAAAGAAGATGCTCAGAGAGGGAACTGGCACGCTCAAGCGATTTTCTCCCCGGCCAGAATCAGCGACTGCCCGACGGGCAGGTCGAGGCCCGCCCCGAGCCAGATGCTTTCCGCGGCCAGCGGCAACTCCAGCATCCGGTTTAACCAGCCACCGCCGGGCTGCACGCCGCTTTGCGGGGCTTGCCGTGTCAGCGGTTCCCAAATCCGGAACTTGGCCAACGCCACCGGAAACAGGATGGTGTTGGCGTAGGTGCAGCGGAGCACACGGATGCCATGCCTCGCGGCCAACTCGATCAGGCGCTTCCGCGTGAAGCGCTGGCGTTCACAGGTGAATTCGGAATGCCGACTGCGCAGGATGTCGAGCGCGGACACGCGGAGCACCAGGAGTCCTCCCGGCGCCAACACGCGCGCGAATTCGGCCATCGGCCGGTCTTCGCCGCCGCGCGGGAAGTGCACGATTACATCCAGAGACACCACCGCATCAAATGCGAAGGAGTGGAACGGCAACGCAGCGATATCGCCCTGCACCAGCCGCTCCAGTCCCATGGACCGCGCGTAGGCGAGACCCTCCATTTGCAGGTCGAGGGGAAAGACGCGCCAGCCGTCGCGCTTTTGAAGTTCCAGCGCGTTGTAACCCGTGCCGCAGCCGGCTTCCAGTACGTGGCGCGGGGTGCGCCCTGCCAGCAGCGGATCGAGAAGGCGGGAAAGAATCCCGCGCATCCCCCGGTACCACCAGAAGCTCTCTTCGGCCCGCGCAATATTCGCGAACTCGGCTGGGTTCATCATGTGAGCAACACCGCGGCCCCGTGAATCAGTCGCTGATGGCGCTCACCCGGCTTTACGGATGACAGAACCGATTTGATGGGTTCGAGCAGCAGGGCTCGAAGCCCCTTTCACCCGGAGTTGCCTCAGTTATACCTAACCAAAGTCAATCTGGCAAGTGGAGTTTCGTTTTTAGTACAACCGGGTCTGAAACCTTTGCCTTCTTCCGGTCGTATTAGTTATATACAGAATTCCCAGTATGCTTCGATGGACTCCACTAATCTCCTGCCTGCTCGCCGCGCCAGCGATGGCGCAAACGGCGACACTGCGCCCGGCCCGCCCGTTGAATTTTCCGTCAGCAGTTGATTCGAATAGCCCCGCGCTTTGGCTGAACGGCCAGTTAGAGGTCTACAACTCGACCGGAATGGGGCCGGTTAAAAGCCTCGGTTTCAATCAGTTCCATCTTTCCGACGCGCAGGTAGTGACGTTGGGACCTTCCACTCACCGGCCGTATTGGATCGAGGCGACCTGGACGGATGCCGACGGCACGATCTTCGCCTGGTACCATCACGAACCCGCCGGTCTATGCGGGGCGATTCACTTGACCGCTCCGGAAATCGGTGCGCTCGTATCCTACGATGGCGGAAATTCGTTTCTGGACATGGGCATCATCCTGGAGAGCGGGTATCCGATTAATTGCTACTCGCAGAACGGCTACTTCGCTGGCGGGAATGGTGACTTCTCGGTTCTGCTTGGCAAGAACCAGAAGTATTTCTATTTTTTTTTCAGTAACTACGCTGGCTCGCAGGATGCCCAAGGCGTGGCGCTGGCACGCATGCCGGCCGACCGCAGATACACGCCGGTGGGTGCGGTGGAGAAGTATTATCAGGGCCGGTGGGGCGAGCCCGGCTTGGGCGGCCCAGTCACCGCGATTTTTCCAGTCAACGTGACTTGGGACCAGCCCAATGCCGATGCCTTCTGGGGCCCGTCGGTCCACTGGAACACTCATCTGGGAAAATTCGTGATGCTGCTGAATCATTCCTGCTGCTCTCCAGGGTGGCCGCAAGAAGGCGTCTACATCAGCTTTAACAGCTCTTTGTCGAACCCTCGGGGCTGGACGCCACCCGTTAAAATTCTTGATGGGGTTCCCTGGTATCCCCAGGTGATCGGTTTCGGTCCGGATGGCACCGATAAGTGGGCCGATCACGCGGCGCGGTTGTACGTGGGCGGCTCTTCTTCCTGGGAAATTGTCTTCGACCCGTAGCAACCCTCTTTTTTCGAAGTTCCATTAATTTAATTTGGGAGTTGCAACCACCGGTTGCGTTCGTGTATAAGTACCCCAAACACGCTTCTCAGCAGCGTGATCGGGTGAACAACTTGGACGAATTCTATAGCCGGCGGCCGGTGCTGGTCACGGGCGGGCTGGGCTTTATCGGCAGCAATCTGGCACTCCGGTTGGCGGCGCTGGGAGCCAGAGTCACCATCGTGGACGCCCGCACACCGGGCTGCGGGTCGAACGCCGACAATGTCCGCGAGATTGCTTCGCAAATCGAATTTGTCGAGCGGGATATCGCCGAGGCGAAGAGCTTCCGTTCCGCGATTGCCGAATCCGAGGTCATTTTTAATCTGGCTGGGGAAGTGAGCCACACCCACAGCATGGATTTCCCGGAGCGAGACTTCGAGATTAACGCTCGCGCGCAACTCCGGTTCCTGACCGAATGCGCCGATGCTGCGCCCGGAGTGCGCGTCGTGTATGCCGGCACGCGGCAGGTGTACGGACCGCCCAGATATTTACCGGTCGACGAAGCCCATCCAATCCAACCCGTGGATTTCAATGGCGTCCACAAACGTGCTGCGGAGCAGTATCACCAGTTGCTGACTCGCAGCGGGCGCCTCGATGGAATCGTACTGCGCTTGAGCAATGTGTACGGTCCCCGCATGGGCTTGCATCTATTGTGCCAAGGGTTCTTGCCGGTATTTTTTCGGAAGATCCTGCGCGACGAGCCGATCGAGATATACGGCAATGGAGCGCAACTGCGGGATCCGGTGTATATCGACGACGTGGTGGAAGCGCTCCTGATCGCGGGACGAACCGCCCATCCGCCTTCCGTCGCCTATAATATCGGCGGCACGGCGGCATTGCCCATCGAGCAGATCGCGCGAATTATATGCTCCCTGGCAGGCACGGTGGCGCCGGTGCGGCGTGAGTTTCCAGAGGAACTCCGCGCCATTAATATCGGCGGCTACGCGTCGGACTGCAGCCGTGCGCTACGCGACTTGGGGTGGTGTGCGCGCACCAGCTTCGAAGAGGGTGCCGCCGCGACGCTCAAGTACCTGCGGGCAAACTGGTCTTACTATCAAAAAACAACCAAGGCATCGGTTTGCGCGCTGCAACGGACTGAAGAAGCGCTGCGCAGCGCCGTTCCCGCGTGAAACGGTGCGCGGCGACGGCCCCCGCACCGCGCGTGGCTATGGTCAATTTCCGCCCGATGCTCCGGCAATCGGCCCATGTCTGGCGCGCGAACCTGCGGCGCATGTTTGCGGCCGGTCAATTCATCGCAGGCGAGCAGTGCGCCCTGTTTGAGCGAGAATTCGCGGCCAGCCAGGGCGCGCGATTCGCCATTGGGGTCGGGAGCGGCACCGCCGCACTGGAGTTGAATCTGCGCGCCACCGGAATTGCGGCCGGACGCGAAGTCATCGTACCGGCGCTGACCTCTCCCTACACTGCGCTCGCCGTCATGGCTGCCGGTGGGCTCCCCCGATTCGCCGACGTGGACGCCGATTCCCTGCTTCTTGATGCCAACAGCGTCAATGCGCGCCTCACCAATCGCGTCGCGGTCATTCTGCCGGTTCATCTCTACGGCAATATCTGCGATCTGCGGGCACTCTCGGAACTGGCGCGGCGGACCGGAACAGTGCTGGTCCAGGATGCCTGCCAGGCGCATGGGGCACGGTTCCGGGGTCGGCCGCTTTCCGAGTTTTCAACCTGTACGGGATACAGCTTCTACCCCACCAAGAATTTGGGGGCGCTCGGCGATGGGGGCGCGATTCTCACCAACCGCGCCAGCGTCGCTCGAACGTTGGGAATGCTGCGGGACGGCGGCCGCCGCAACGATCAGATCAGCCGCGTAGCCGGTATCAATTCGCGCCTGGATGAAATGCAGTGCTGCTATTTGCGAGCCTTTCTGCCGCATCTGGCTGAGTGGAACGCGAGCCGCGCGCGCGTGGCCGCAATCTATGACGAGGCGCTGGCCGGGTGCGACGGAATTCGCCCCGTGACTCGCGGCACTGATTCGGTGCACCATCTGTATGTCGCTCGGGCCGACCGTCGCAATCAGCTGCGCGATTTTCTGCGGCGGCAGGGAATCGCTTCGGGCGTGCATTATCCGGTTCCTCTGCACTTACAGCCCGCCTTTCGGAACTGTGGTTCGCGGCGCGGCGATCTGCCGGTGGCCGAAAAAGCATGCCGCGAAATCGTCTCGCTTCCGCTTTGGCCGCATATGCCGGAATCCATGGCGCACCGGGTGGCGCGAACCGTTCGCCGGTTTTATGAGTGACCGGCTCAGGCCAAGGCAGCCACCAGAGCAACGGGATCATTCGGTCGCACCAAGCCGCCCTGCAGAACGCACGCATAGAAGCCGCTCATACCCCAGCGCGGGGAAGCCGGGTCAAGCGCCTTGACTTGTGCGTCGTAGATCTCCTCCTGCAGCGAGTCGCCATACACCTTGAGCGCGCTGCACGGACCGCGCGGCGCAGTGATTTCGAGCAACGCGGCGCCGGCACGGATCTGGTCGCCGATGCGCAAATCGCGGGTGCGAATGCCGAGGGTGGTCAGGTTTTCGCCGAGAGCGCCATAGTACAGGGGGTAGCCGCGCCCTGCGAGGCCGTCTACCACTTCCGCAGCAATGATGAGAATGGCTTTGTCGGGGCCGCCATGAATGGCGGGGTGGGCGTGCAAATCGCCGGCGATGCCTAATGAAGAAATGAGGCCTTCCGGGATCGAACGTTTCGGAAGGCCTCCGAAAGAGACGTTGACTTGAACGATCGTGCCTTGCATGGATGGGCAGGCCGGGGGCCGGCCCCACGCGGCTAAATGTCGTAATACAGCGCGAATTCGAACGGGTGCGGACGCAGCCGGATCGCATCGGCCTCGTTCTTACGTTTGTAGTCGATGAAGGTCTCGATCAATTCCTCCGTGAACACATCGCCCTTCATCAGGAACGCGTGGTCGTCTTCGAGGCAGTTGAGCGCTTCGTCGAGAGAGGCCGGCATCGAAGGGACGCTCTTCATTTCTTCCGGCGTCAGATCGTAAATGTCCTTGTCGAGAGGTTCGCCGGGGTTTAGCTTATTGAGCACGCCGTCCATGCCGGCCATCATCATCGCGGCGAATGCCAGGTACGGATTCGCGGCGGGATCCGGGGGCCGGAACTCGACGCGCTTGGCTTTCGGGCTGGCCGAGTACATCGGAATGCGGCAGGCCGCGGAACGGTTGCGGCGCGAGTACGCCAGGTTGACCGGAGCTTCGTAGCCCGGCACGAGCCGCTTGTAACTGTTGGTCGTCGGGGCGATGATTGCCGAGAGCGCCCGCGCGTGCTTGAGCAGGCCGCCGATGTAGTGCAGACCGAGCTGGCTCAACCCTGCGTAGCCGTCGCCGGCGAACAGCGGCTTGCCACCTTTCCACAAGCTTTGATGCGTGTGCATGCCGCTGCCGTTGTCCTGGAACAGGGGCTTGGGCATGAAGGTGACGGTCTTGCCGTACTGCTGCGCCACATTCCGGATGATGTACTTGTACAACATCATGTTGTCGGCCGATTTGACCAGCGTGTCGAACCGCTGATCGATCTCGCACTGACCGCCGGTGGCGACTTCATGATGATGGCACTCGATGTTGAGACCGCACTTGATCATGGTCTGCACCATTTCGCTGCGCAGATCCTGGTAGTGATCCGTGGGCGGCACCGGGAAGTAGCCTTCCTTGTAGCGCGGCCGGTAGCCGAGATTATTCTCAATGCGGCCGGAATTCCAGCGGCCTTCCTCGGCGTCAACGTGGTAGTAGCCTTCGTGCTGATTCTGATCGAAACTGACGTTGTCAAAAATGAAAAATTCGGCTTCGGCGCCGAAGTAGGCCGTGTCAGCGATCCCGCTGTTCTTCAAATAGAGTTCGGCCTTCTGAGCGATCCAACGCGGATCGCGCTCGTACCGCTGCTTGGTAATCGGGTCTTTCACGTCGCCATACATGACCAGCGTGGGCGTTTCGGCGAACGGGTCCATAAACGCGGTCCCGGGGTCGGGGATCAGGAGCATGTCGCTCTCGTGGATCGCCGCCCAACCGCGGATGCTCGATCCATCCATCCCGAATCCGTCTTCGAAGCTGCTCAGCTCGAGCTCGTTAATCGGGTAGGACACGTGATGCTGCAGGCTGGGGATGTCAGTGAACCTGAGATCCAGCTGCTTAGCATCGTTTTTCTTGGCAAATTCCAGCACTTCTTGCGGACTCATCCATCCTCCATGGTGGGGGTATTCAGGTGGGATTGCCGTAGTCGCAGTTGGACTCAGGATAGCCCACCGTTCTCTACCTGGTCAAGTTGAGTTACACATGGTAGCACGGGTCGAGTAATGCCGGCGATCCAGTCGCCGCTCACCGTGCACCGGTTAGTGCAGCGCCGCGCCGCCGCCGCGGTGGTGCTTCGGTCTCCGCATCACCAGTAAGACCGGCAGCACGAGCAGGAAGACGATCGCCATGGCCCGGAACGTATCGACAAACGAGATCATGGCCGCCTGCCGCTGTACCATTCCCCACACCGCCGCATACGCGCGGCGCAGCGCGCTTTCGGAATCCAACCCGCGCGCCACCATGGCGCTCTGAATACTTTGCACGTACAGGTTGGTCCGCGGGTTAAACGCATTCACATGGCCGCCCAGCACGTTGGTGTGGAACTGCTCGCGCCGGAACAGGTACGTGGTGGCCGAAGCAATTCCCACGCTGCCTCCCAGATTGCGCATGAGATTGAACAAGCTCGTAGCATTGCCCATCTCTTCCTTGGGGATCGGGTCCATGGCTGCGGTGGTCAACGGGACAAACAGCATCGCCAGGCAGGCGCCCTGGATGAACTGCGGCCAGAAGATATCCCAGTAGCCCGCCTCGAGGTTCAGCTTGGAAAGTTCGTACAATGTCCACGCGGACCCGATCAGGCCGATCGCCAGCACCTTGCGCGGATCGAAGCGGCTGAGCACGGTTCCGACCAGCGGCATGGTCAAAAACGACCCGAGACCGCGGGGCGCCATGGCAATCCCCGCGTTCAGCGCCGGGTAGCCAAGCAGCGTCTGCAAGAAGATCGGCAGTAGCAGCAGGCTTCCATACATGACGAATCCCATCATGGTCATAACGAACACGCCGGCTGCGTAGGTGCGCTGTTTGAAGACTCGGAGGTGAAGTACCGGGTCGCGCGTGCGTAGTTCATGAACCAGGAAGACAATCATGGCGATACCGGCGATGATGGCGAGCACCGTGATCCAGTGCGATTCGAACCAGTCCTCTTCCTGACCCTTGTCGAGAACCACCTGCAGCGCGCCGATTCCGAGCGCCAACAAGCCGATTCCCCAATAGTCGATGCTGCGGCTGGCGCGCCGGATGTATGGCGGGTCGAAAATAAACAGGCGCGTCATGATCACCGACATCAACCCTACCGGCAGGTTGATGTAAAAGACCCAGCGCCAGCTGTAGTTGTCGGTGAGCCAGCCGCCGAGCACCGGTCCGAGCATGGGCGCCACCACGATGCCGAGGCCCCAGAAGGCCATCGCCTTGCCGCGGTCCTGAGGCGGAAAGGCCTCGAGCATCACCGCCTGGGAGAGCGGCTGCAGGGCGCCCCCGGTCGCACCCTGAATAATCCGGCAGATCACGAGAAACTTCAGGGTCGGGGCCAACCCGCACAAAAACGAGGCCGACGTGAATCCGAAGACCGCGGCCAGCAGCACCCGTTTGCGGCCGAAAAAGCTGGCGAGCCAGCCGGTCATCGGCAGAATGATCGCGTTCGCCACCAGGTAGGACGTGAGCGCCCAGGCTGCCTCGTCCACGCTCGCCGAAAGGCTTCCCGCGATATGCGGGAGCGAAACGTTCACCACGGTCGTGTCCAGGACCTCCATGAAGGTCGCGAACATCACCGCGACGGCAATGACCCAGGGATTAACGTTCGGGTGCGGATCGGACACTAGATTCTATGATGCTTCGGCGAGCGCGAAAGCCACAAGGGTTTCCCCGTGGATTCCGGTTTTTTCCAGTTGGCGCAGTAATTTGGACTCCAGCCGTGTGTCGACTTCCACCGCACACGCGGCGATTTGCTCCTCGCTCGCACCCGCATAACACAGCTCGCAGACACCGGCCGCTTGCGTTTCCGCTTCCGCCGCGAAACGCACGGCCGGCCCGAAGGTACGGCAGGTGATGGGTCGAGCCTCGTACAGATCGCAGGCCCCGGAAGCGGGATCAAGTGCGGGGCACAACTCGTCATCGGCCGCGTCGTCGACTTCGAGCACCCGCGCGACCGGATCGTCCGGAAATTCGCGGCGCAGGCGCGCCACCGAATCACGGGCGCGGGCCAGGACGCGACCAGCCCGTCCCGGATCGGTTTTTTGAAGGGCCGCCAAGCCTTCCCGCAGCCGGATGGCATCGAGCGCGGTAATCGGAAAGGGCCCGATGCAGCACTGAAAACAGCCGAGGCGGCAGGTCAGCCAATCGCCGCTCCGGCGCTGCGCCTCGGCCAAGGCCGTATCGACGATCTGGATCAGTTCACGGTCACCGCGCATGGTGGATTGTTAGGGTTGGCTACCGGTTGACGATACCCTCCGCAAGATGTTAACCTGATTACCTTAAGACAGCCCAGCTGTACTGCGCCGGTCTCTCCTTTTTATATAAGCATGGGTGACACGATACACGCTCTAAGTGGGATTCTGCTGAAGGCCATACCCACGTTTTTAATCGTCATTTTCCTTCACTTCTATTTGAAGGTGATCTTCTACAAACCTTTGGAACAGGTGCGCCGCAAACGGTATGAGGCAACCGAGGGCGCTCGCAAGCGCGCCGAAGAGAGCATCGAGCGTGCCGCGGCGAGGACGGCCGAGTATGAGGCTGCGCTGCGCTCCGCCAAAGGCGCCGTTTATCAAGCACAAGAGACCCTCCATCGCGAGCTACAGGAGCAGCAGGCCGCCGAACTGCTGGCGGCCCGGCACGAGGCCGATGCCGTCGTGCGCGACGCCAAAACCGGTCTTGCTCGCGAGATCGAGGCAACCAGGGTGAGTCTGGCCCGGGAGAGCGAAGTATTGGCGAATCAGATCGTGGATCACATTCTGCGGCGGAGCGCGGCGTGAAGCGATTTCTCCGGTTTTTGATGCTGGCCCTAGTACTGGCCGTTCCGGCTCTGCTGGCGCAGGAGCAGACAAACGCCGGCGAAGGCGGGCTGGAGGTCTGGAAGTGGGTGAACTTCGGTTTGCTGGTGGCCGTCATCGCCTACTTCATCGGCAAGAACGCCGGTCCGTTCTTTGAGGCACGCTCGCGCAAGATTCGCGAAGAGATGGCCCAGGCACACGAGATGTGGAAGGCAGCCGAAGCGAGGGCCGCCGAAGTCGAGCAGAGGCTGGCCAGTCTGGAATCGGAAATTGCAGCATTTCGTGGTGAGTCGCAGCGTGAGGCGCAAAACGAAAGCAAGCGCATGAAATTGCAGACTGCGGCGGAAATCGCCCGCATCAAGGAACACGCCACGCAGGAGATTGCGGCCGCCGGCAAAGCCGCGCGCATCGAGCTGAAGCGCTACTCAGCGCACCTGGCTGTCGGCATCGCCGAGGAGAAGGCGCGAGCCCGCATGACCCCGGACACGCAGGACGCGTTAGTGCGTGAGTTTGTCCGCGATCTCGAACCGCCGGCCGGCCAGGCTAACTAGATCCATGACACTCTCTGCCATAGCCGCGCGGTACGCCGATGCTCTTGCCGATGTCGTGATGGCAACGGGTTCGGGCGTGCGTCCCGAGCAGGCGGTCGCCGAGCTGCAGTCGTTCGCCGCCGCGATCCGGTCTTCCACCGCGCTGCGCAACGCGCTGGTCTCACCCGCCGTCCCGGCCGGCCGCAAGAAGGCCGTAGTGGGCCGGATCGGTAAGCTACTGGGCCTCTCGCGCATCAGCCTCAATTTCCTGTTCGTGCTAATCGACCATCGCCGTATCGCCGGCCTGCCGGAAATCATCCAAAGCTTCGAATTCACTATCGACGATCGCCAGGGGTTCGCTCGCGCTGATGTGGTTTCGGCGCGCGCGTTGACCGAGGCGCAGCGAGCCGCTTTGAACACGGAGCTGGAACGGCTGGTGGGCAAGCGAATTCGCATGCGCTCCTCGGTCGACGAGGCGTTGATCGGCGGCGTAGTGGCCCGCATCCGATCCACCGTTTATGACGGGTCGGTACGCGGCCGCCTCCGGGCGCTGGAGCGCCGCCTGGCTATGGAAAGGTATTCCTAACGGAAGGGTAGTATGGCTCAAATTCAAGCCGACGAGATCACCAGTATTCTCCGCCAGGAGATCGAAAATTACGAGAAAGCCATCGATGTAACCGAAACCGGTTCGGTGATCTCGGTGGGCGACGGCATTGCCCGCATTCACGGCCTGGAAAAAGTCATGGCCGGCGAACTGATCGAGTTCCCGCATGACGTGGCCGGCATTGCCATGAACCTGGAAGAAGACCAGGTGGGCGCCGTGCTGCTCGGCGATTACACCGAAATCAAGGAAGGCGATGAGGTCAAGCGCACGGGCCGCATCATGTCGGTCCCGGTGGGAGAAGGCCTGATCGGCCGCGTCGTGAACGCCCTCGGCGAGCCGATCGACGGCAAAGGACCGGTTGCGAGCCAGCAATTCAATGCCATCGAGCGTTTGGCGCCTGGGGTCGTTGCCCGCCAGGGCGTCAAAGAGCCGATGCAGACGGGTATCAAGGCTATCGACGCCATGATCCCGATCGGCCGAGGCCAGCGCGAGCTCATCATCGGCGACCGCCAGACCGGCAAGACCGCCATCGCGCTCGACACCATCATCAACCAGAAGGGCGGCGACATGATTTGTATTTATGTCGCTATCGGACAAAAGCGTTCCACTGTGGCCCAAGTGGTGAAGACACTGGAAGACCACGGCGCCATGGAGTATACAATCGTGGTTTCGGCGTCGGCCTCCGATCCGGCGCCCATGCAATACCTCGCGCCGTTCTCCGGCTGTGCCATCGGTGAGTTCTTCCGCGACCGCGGCCAGCATGCCCTTTGCATTTACGACGACCTTTCCAAACACGCCGCCGCTTATCGCGAAATTTCGCTGCTGCTGCGGCGGCCGCCCGGCCGCGAAGCCTACCCGGGGGATGTGTTTTACCTGCATAGCCGGCTTTTGGAGCGTGCCGCCAAGCTGAACCAGGCGAACGGCGGCGGTTCGCTGACCGCGCTGCCGTTTATTGAAACGCAGGCGGGCGACGTCTCAGCCTATATCCCGACTAACGTCATCTCGATCACCGACGGCCAGATCTTCCTCGAGGCCGATTTGTTCAACTCCAACGTCCGGCCAGCCATCAACGTCGGCATCTCGGTGAGCCGCGTCGGCGGCAACGCCCAGACGAAAGCGATGAAAGCCATCGCGGGCCGCCTGCGGCTCGATATGGCGCAGTACCGCGCGCTAGCGGCATTCGCGCAATTTGGCTCCGACCTCGATAAGGCCTCGCTCGATCAGCTCAACCGCGGCAAACACCTGGTCGAGATCCTGAAGCAGGGGCAGTATCAACCGCTGGCGCTCGAACGACAGGTGATCATCATTTTTGCCGGCACGCAGGGATTCCTCGATGATCTGCCGGTCGAGCAGTGCCGCAAATTCGAAGAGGAGTTGTATCGTTTCATGGACAATGCGCATCGCGAGATCCGCGACGAGATCCGCGACAAGAAAACGCTGGACGACAACCTGCGCGCCCGCCTGAAGGATGCCATTGCGGAATTCAAGACGCGTTTCGTGGCGGAGCAGCCGAAGTAGAGATACATGGCCAGCCTGATCGATATCCGGCGGCGCATCCGCTCGGTCAAGAACACGCAGCAGATCACCAAGGCCATGAAGATGGTCTCCGCGGCGAAGTTGCGCCGGGCTCAGGACCGCGTGATCGCGGCGCGGCCGTATGGGTCAATGCTGAGGCAAATGCTCGCGGATGTGGCCGTGGCCGCCGCGCGCGACGTAGATGCCGGACACAACCCGCTGCTGGCCCAACGTCCGGAGCACCGGATCCTGCTGGTGCTCGTTACCAGCGACAAAGGTTTGGCGGGCGCCTTCAACAGCAACCTGATCAAAGGGGCACAGCGATTTATCCTCGAGCGCTCCGATGCCGAAGTCACGCTCGAATTGGTCGGCCGCAAGGGACGCGATTTCTTCCGTAAGCGCCGCGCCCGCATTTCCGGAGACTACACCAATTTGGCCGCGAAGCCTGCCTATTCGGATACGGCCGCCATCGCCCGCAAAGCGATGGAACTATATAGCAACGCCGAGATCGACGCCGTCTACATGATCTTCAACGAATTTAAGAGCGTCGTGGCGCAAAAGCTCATCGTGAGCCGGGTTCTTCCGGCGGAAGTTCCGCAACAGACCGAGATACGCGATTTCATTTTCGAGCAGCCCCCGGCCCAGATGCTGAATCAGCTCATTCCGCGCTATGTCGAAATGGAATTTTTCCGCGCGCTGCTGGAGTCGACGGCCGCCGAACACGCGGCGCGTATGACGGCCATGGACGCTGCCACCTCGAATGCCTCCGAGATGATCGAAAAGCTGACGTTGTATATGAATCGCGTCCGCCAGGCCAGCATTACAAAAGAGATTATCGAAGTAGTCAGCGGCGCCGCCGCTGCGGAGTAGAGATGCATTATGGCAACCACAACGAGCACCAGCGGAATCAGAGATAAGGCGACGGAAACCGGCAGTCAGGTCGTCGGCACGGTTATTCAGGTAGCCGGCCCGGCCGTCGACTGTCAGTTCCCCGAAGGACAGATCCCGCTGGTGTACACAGCGATTCGCGTCATCAGCGAAGGCTTCGACGTGCCGCAGCCGATCGACATCATCTGCGAAGCCCAGCAGCATATCGGCGAAGGACGCGTGCGCACGGTCGCTCTGCAGCCTACAGAAGGCCTGGTGCGCGGCATGAAGGCCATCAGTCTCGGCCACCCCGTCGAGGTGCCGGTCGGGCCGGAAACGCTCGGCCGCGTGCTCAATGTGATCGGCCAGCCCGTGGACGACATGGGTCCGGTCCAGGCGAAAAAGCATTTTCCGATTCACCGCCACGCGCCGAGTTTCGAAGAGCAATCCACACGTCTGGAGATGTTCGAGACCGGAATCAAAGTCATCGACCTCCTCGAACCCTACCTGCGCGGCGGCAAGATTGGCTTGTTCGGCGGCGCCGGCGTCGGCAAGACCGTCATCATTATGGAATTGATCAACAACATCGCCATGAAGCATGGTGGTGTTTCGGTGTTCGCCGGCGTGGGCGAGCGTACCCGCGAAGGCAACGACCTGTGGACCGAAATGCAGGAGTCGGGCGTCATCGATCCCAAGGACTACAAGAAATCCAAATGCGCGCTCATCTACGGCCAGATGACCGAGCCTCCTGGGGCGCGCCTTCGTGTCGGCTTGACCGGCCTGACGGTGGCCGAATACTTCCGCGATGAAGAAGGCCAGGACGTGCTTCTGTTCATCGACAACATTTTCCGGTTCACACAGGCCGGCTCCGAGGTCTCGGCGCTGCTCGGACGCATGCCCTCCGCGGTCGGATACCAGCCGAACCTTGCCACAGAAATGGGCGAGTTGCAGGAACGCATCACTTCGACAAAAAAGGGGTCGATCACTTCGGTGCAAGCCATTTACGTGCCGGCCGATGACTATACGGATCCCGCACCGGCCACCGCCTTCGCGCATCTCGACGCCACCACCAACCTGTCGCGCGATATCGCGGCGTTGGGAATCTATCCTGCGGTCGATCCCCTCGCATCCACCTCCCGCATTCTCGATCCCAACATCATCGGCGCCGAACATTACCAGACCGCGCAGATGGTCAAAGGAATTTTGCAGCGCTACAAAGATCTACAGGACATCATCGCGATCCTCGGCATCGACGAGCTTTCCGATGAAGATAAACTGACAGTGGCGCGCGCCCGCAAGATTCAGCAGTTTCTCTCGCAGCCGTTCCA